>CAYNNS010000043.1:0-16162 GCA_964398345.1 uncultured Gemmatimonas sp.
GCCGGGGTGCACCTCTACGGCAGCTCGCTCGATTCCACCAACCTGAGTTACCAGTCGTCCGCGATCTCGGCGATCAATACGTGGAAGTCGCCGGTGTTTCTGATTCAGGGGGATGACGATCGCAACGTGGCGTTCGCGCAGATGGTGGGGCTGGTCCAGCTGCTCCGGGCCCACAACATCTACTACGAGCTGACCGTGATCCCGGATGATCTCCACGAGTCGATGCTGCATGCGCGCTGGCTCGACACCTGGAGCAGGATGGGGGATTTCCTCAAGCGCTTCGTGTGGGGTCATGAAACGGCCGCGGCCGGCACCAAGAGCGGCCCACCGTGAGCGGCCGGTAGAGCCACATTCTGACCGGATCTGCACCTCATTACCTTCCTCGCCTCCGGCAACGGCAAGGGACAGTCCTCGGCGTAAGGGGGCAACCCCGCTGAGGAGTCTATCTGGAACGGGCGGCGGGGTCGCCGCCCGCTCAGGGCGGACCTCGAACCCGATGAATACGGCGTGAAGCTCGGTCGATCATTGGTGTGGGGAGTTGGCCTGCTGTTGCAGGCCAGGCTGCTCTACGCCCAGGCGCGGGACAGCAGCTCCGGCCCCGTGATTCAGGCGATCGAAATCCATCGATTCGATCTGTTCGACTCGACCGAAACCCGGCACTGGTACGGGCGGGTCGCCAACGCCGTGCACTTCATGACCCGGGAGGGCGTGGTGCGGCGGGAGCTGCTCTTCGCCGTGGGAGAGCGCTACGATTCCGCCAAGGTCGCCGAAACCGCCCGGAATCTCCGGGGGCTCTTCATCTTCCGGCAGGTCCGGATCGACACGGTGACCGTGGGCGGGTTATTCACCGTGCGGGTTGTCACCAAGGACGGCTGGACCACCAAGGCCGACTTTCGTTTCCGCAGCACCGGCGGCCAGACCGAATGGGGCGCCACCTACAGCGAGAGCAACCTGTTGGGGACCGGCAGCCTGTTTCAGGTGCGTTTCAAGAAGAACCCCGACCGCTCGTCGCTGCTCTTCGAATTCGAGCAGCCCCGATTCGTGCTGCGGACCATGCGCCTGCACCTGGGCTTTGACCGGCGCTCCGATGGCAACCGGGGCTCCGCCCTCGTCCAGCGACCGTTCTATACCCTGTCGACCCGGCGGGGACTCGCGGTCTACGGCAGCTTTGAAGACCTGCAGGTGCTCCGCTTTTTCAACGGCGAGTCGGTGGCGTCCGACAGTCTCTGGCGGCGCTACTACATCCTGGCGCTGGACGGAGCCACCTCCGTGCACGCCAGCACCCAGGGCTACCTCCGAGTCGGCGCGTTCGCCCAAGTCCGGCGTGATGATTACGCACCGGTCGCGATGAAGAACAGCATGCCCAAGACGCAGACCGCCGCGTTTGGCACCTATCTCGAGTGGCGGCGAGCCAAGTTTCTGGTGACGCGAGGTTTCTCGAGCATCGGTCGCGACGAAGACGTAGACCTCAGCCGCACCTTCCGGCTGGGCGTCAACGTGGCCCCCCGCGCGTTTGGGTACGATCGGGACGGGATCGGCGCGTACACCAGCCTCCGTATCGGCACGTCGTTTCCGCACGGGTTTGCCTACTTCGACGGTCGCGCCGACGGCATCTGGACCGGCGCCGGCCTCGACTCCGGATGGGTACAACTCGGAAGCACCGTGGCGCTCCGACCGACCCACGGCCAGGAGCTGCTCCTGCATGCCGATCACGGATGGATCAAGCAGCCGCTGGCCGGATCGGAGTATGACCTGGGCTTCTCCCTTGGACCTCGGGCGTTCCCAATCCACGCGTTCACAGGCGACCGGGAGTACTTCCTCTCTGGCGAATACCGGGCGACGGTGTTTTCGGATTTGTTTCGACTCGTGGGAGTGGGCGTGGCTGGCTTCGGGGACCATGGAGGCGCCTGGTACGCGGGAACACCCCGCCGAACCGGCTCTGATATCGGGCTTGGCCTCCGGCTCGCGCCGTCACGCTCGGCTGGACTCGATCCCATCCGGATGGATCTCGCCTATCGGTTCCCGAACGATGTTCAGAAGCGCGGCTGGGTGCTCGTGATCTCCAAGGGCTTCCCGTTCTCGGTCACCATGCGCCCCTGATGGGGTACGCCCCAGTTCTGTTATGGCGAGCCCCCAGCCACCCCCACCACCTGCACGATCCCGGGATACTGGTAGGTGTACACCTTCCGCCCCGGGAACCTGGCCAGCAGCGCGTTCACGCCGGGTCGATCATCCCAGGCAAAGTACAGGGTGCCGGCCGCCGCAAGCACCGGCGGGTTACGCAACAGATCGCCGAGATCCATCTCGCCGGCTCCGCTCTTGAGCAACACGATCTTACGTTCGCTCCCCAGCCGCTCCACCGAGCGCTCCAGATCCCGATACTGGTACCAACGTCGGGTCAGCACGCCCCCGTAGATCAGGCTGCAGCCGACCTGGGCCCCGAGAGCAAACCCCCAGAGCCGGCGTACGCTGGCCGAGGCGTGGTCGCGGATGGAGCGGTACAGCTGCAGGACCGCAAGCACGAGGAACGGGAACGTCGCCAGCAGGTACCGAGGACCGGGACCACCAGGTGCAGCCGGGTAGAAGAAGTAGATGACGAGGTTCGCCAGGACCAGACCAAGATACAGACGTTGGCGTGGAGACACCGGTATCCATCTGACGAGCAGGAATAGCAGAGCCACCGGCGGAAACGCATAGAGCAGCTTCCCCAGTCGCACCAGGGTCACCCCGAAGCCCTGCCAGGAGGCTACCAGGCGATTGTGCAAGCCCGGCGCCCCGTACAGCTTCGTCGGCGTCACCAGAGGATTGCCGGAGAGCAACTGGTCGTACACGAGGTTGCCCGCGGCCGGCAGCGCGAACCCGATCCCCAGCGCGACCAGACTCCGCCAGCTTCGCTGCCGCAGCAGCCGCCACCCGATCCAGCCACCGAGCGGGATCCAGTCCACATATCGGACCAGCGCGGAAAAGCCAAGCAGGAGACCTGCGGCGAAGACGAGAGCCTGGGAGTGCCGCCGTCGAGGCTCGCTCGAGTCGTACACCACATAGGCAGCAAACACGCACAGGGCGGTCAGGGTATGGGCGCGGAGCGATGCGTTGTTGAAGAAGAAGAACGCACAGCTTGCCAGCAGGACCCAGGCCGGCATCACCAGATCCTGTCCCAGGCGGCGCGCAACGAAGGCAAGCAGCAGGTACACCAGCGCCGCCCCGAGCAGCGGTGCCACCAGCCATTCGACTCCACCGCGCACGCCAAGCGCGAGGACCAGCGGCCAGCCGGGCTGGTACTCGGAGAACCGTTTCGAGTTGTAATCGGTGAGACAGAACGCGGCGACATACCGATTCAAGGGCTGCGACTTGTCGTAGAGCGAATCGACCGCGGTCAGTTGGCCGGACGCGAACAACCTCGCCTGGTAGAGATAGGAGTGCTCATCGCCCGAGTTGGGAAATCGCTGAATCACAACGTAGGCAACCACCAGCGCCTGCAGGAGAGCAATGGTCGAGAGCAGGAGCAGCTTCCGTCTCATCCGGGGGAACTACACCCGGTCGAATGCCCGCCACAAGGGCTCTCGCGTATGCTTCAATGACCCTGCCTAGGAGGACGACCGTCCCGGACCCGTCGCCGCCGGTGCCGCACGTCGTGCACATGGCTCCCGCGCTCTTCGGTCCTTCTGGGCTGGTTGGGGGAGGTGAGGGCTATGCAATGGGGCTGGCCCGGGTCATGGCGACCCGCGTCCGCACGTCGCTGGTGAGCTTTGGCTCGCGGGCCGAACGCTACCATGACGGAGTCCTCGAGGTCGAGGTGCTGCGGAACTGGGTCCCCCGTGGGCGCTTCCTGGTGGACCCGATCAATCCCACCCTGTTGGCGCGACTCCGCGGGGCCGACGTCATCCATTGCCATCAGACGCACACCCTGATGTCGAGCGCTGCCCTGCTCTACGCCCGCGCCGCCGGGATTCCCATCTTCACCACCAACCTCGGCGGGGGCGGACTGGGGTTCCACGAGGCGTTGAGCCGGTGGTACGCGGGCCATCTGCACATCAGCGAATTCAGCCGGGCTGCGTACCGCCAGCAGAATCTGCCCACGGCCCGGGTGATCCTCGGCGGCGTGGACCTCGAGCGTTTTTGTCCCGCTCCCGAGGTAAAGCCAAGCGGAGGAGTTTTGTTTGTCGGGCGCCTGGTGCCCCACAAGGGGATCAACTATCTGATCGAGGCGATCGATCGGGCCACACCGCTCAGCATTATCGGACGGCGCTGGTGGAAAGACGACCCCAGATTCCAGGCGCTGCTCCGGCGTCTCGCCGAAGGCAAGCAGGTGCGCTTCAACGATCACTGCGACGATGCCGGTCTGGTCGACGCTTACCGACGGTCGCTCTGCGTCGTGCTGCCGAGCGTGTATGTCACGGTGTTCGGCGAGCGCTATCAAGTGCCCGAGCTCTTGGGGCAGACTCTCCTGGAAGGCATGGCGTGTGGCCGGCCGGCCATCTGCAGCGCCGTGGGTGGCATGCCGGAAGTAGTGGTGGACGGCGTGACCGGCTTTGTGGTTCCGCCCAATGATCCGGTGGCGCTGCGCGAGCGGATCGAGTGGCTACAGCGGCATCCAGCGGAAGCGGACGCCATGGGGCGGGAGGCACGCCGCCATGTGGAGAACGGGTTTTCCTGGTCCGGGGTCGTGGACCGCTGTCTCGCGGCGTACGCCTCTACTCTGAGGCCGCGACGGTAGCAACGTCCTGAGCCGACGCCCGCAGAATTGCAGCGACTCGGGCGGCAGTGACCGTGAAATCGAAGCGCCGGCGGGCAGCCTCCCGCGCGGCTTCGGCCATCCTCCGGCGCCGAGTGGGGTCCCGGGCCAGTGCGATGATCGCGCCAGCGAGGGCTGCGGAATCCCCCGCCGGGACCAGGCGGCCGTCGGTCCCATCGTCCACGAGCTCCGGAATCCCGCCGATCCTGGACGCCACCACCGGGACGCCGCAGCCCAAGGCCTCGAGCACCGTCAGCGGGCAGGGATCGGGATAGAGGGAAGGAACCAGCGCGACATCGAACCCCGCCAGCCACGGAAGCGGAGCTCCAACATAACCCGGGAGATGGACCCGCTCCGGCGCTCCCAACAGGGCGAAGCGCCGGCGCAGGTCGTCTATTACATCGGTGCGCGAGCTGCTCGGGGTGCCCCCCAGCACGACGACGTGAGCCTGGGGCAGCGTCGTGAGGATCCGCTGAGCCGCCTGCAGGAGGACCGCGATGCCTTTGTGGGTGACCAGACGGCCGCAGTAGCCGGCCACAAAGGCATCGCGGGGGATACCCAGCCTGTCGCGCAGCTCGGGGGAGCGGGCGGCTCGCTCGCAGGCATCCAGCGACACGCCGTTATGGACGACCTGGACCGGGAGTCCCAGTTTTGCATAACCCGCAGCCACGGCCTGCGAGACCCCAATGACCGCGTGGACTCTGGCGCGACTCCGGATCAGGCGCGCACCGATCGCATTGGCCGGGCTGAACGGCGTATGAATGTGCCAGACGGCGGCGAGGGCGTGCCCGCCCGGGGACCGGGTCGCTTCCGCCACCAGGTAGTTCGGCCAGCTCCCGTGCCCGTACAGCACGGTAGCGTCATGACGGCGCGCCAGCTCCCGCAGCGCATTCACGGCGAGCGGCAGCGCGCGGAGGTTACCCGGGATCGCCGCAATCGAGGCGCGCCCGTCGGGTCCGCGGTCGAGGGTTTCAAGCAACTCGGGGACCACGTGGACCGGAATTCCCGCTGCCGAGAGCGCTGCGTGCACCCGGCCACGGCGTTGCAGCGCCACCACCGGACTGAGCCCGTGTGCGGGCAGGGCCTCCGCCAGCATGCGCACAACGGTGGCGAGTCCGCCGTCGTCTTCCGACGACATCGCCAGCAGGACCCCGGTCAAGCGTCCTCCCCGCCGGAAACTGCGATCGACCGCGCCGGAACCGGAGTCTCGCGCCGGAACAAGTGAGACACGATCGAGCGATCGCCGGGGTCGAGCCCGACCAGACGCCACACCAGGAGATAGCTCGCGAGATAGATCGCCGCGGCGCTGACTTGCGCGGCGATCCCGTCATCTACGGCGCGCGCCACGAGGGCCAGCGGGAGCGCGCCAAGGGCGGCGAGCCAGGGCTTCCGAAGCGACCGCCAGGGCCAACGCCAAGCCAGCAGCCAGGAAACCTCGATGCCGCGGAGCATCCCCAGGAGGGTGTAGGGAACCAGCACTCCGATCGCCGCCCCGAGCGGACCGTACCGGGGGATCAATAGGAGGTTCGCTCCGATACCCGCGAGCAAGGCGACCGCCGAATTGAGCAGGTTCACCGTGGGGTGCCGCACCATGAGAATGGTCTCTCCCAGCCCCACGAAGGCATTTACGGCACACGAGACCGAGACGATCACCATCCAGCTGGCGCCGCTCCGGAAGGCCGGGCCGAACAAGCTCATGATCGCGCCTCCCGCGAGGGCGATCACCGCCAGCGCAGGGAGGAGAACGACGAGCATCCAGCGCGCCAGGTGCCCGTAGCTCGCCTCGGCTTTGTCCAGCCGGCCAGCGGCGAGTTGCCGAGCCACCTCAGGCACGAAGATCGGGTTGAACGCCTGATTCACCTTGCGAAGTCCACCCGCCACTTCCATGGCGGCGGCGTAAATCCCAACCGAAGCGAGGGTCACCCCCGGTGCCCGGCCGATGAAAAGTCCGAGCACGATCAGATCGACCTTCATGATGCCGATGTTGAGGAGATCGTATCCGGCAATGGGCAACGAGCGGCGCATCAGGGCGCGAATCTCCCCAGGCTTCGAGGCCGTCGACGGTACCCTCACAAACAGTCGGCGGGCGACCACGAACGCGATGATGCCCGAGGCGAGGGTGCCGGCAATCGCGGCGATTTCCGGGGCAAGCGATCGCAGACCCAGGGCGATTCCTCCCAGCAGTGCGACCGAAGTGCCCAGGCTCTCGGTCAACCCGCGGGAGTAGACGTCGTGATGCATGACGCCCTTGCCCCGCGACAAGGCGTTGCTCACTCGATAGAGCACGATCCCGGGCAGGGCCAGCAACATCACCGCCGTAGCCCGGGCAAGCTCGGGCGCCACTATTCCCCTGCGACCCAACAGACTCGCGGCCCCGAACCCGAGCAGGGCGGTCATGGCGCTCGCCAGGAGACCGGTGCGGAGTACTCCGCGCATCAGCCGCCGGCTGGCTGCGAAGTCTCCGGCTTGCTCACGCTCCGCGACCGCGGCGATGGCACCCGTGTCAAAGCCGAGGGTTGCGAGCTTACTGACCAGATCGGTGATCGCCCAGGCGAGGCCGAAGGCTCCGAGGATGGCGCTCCCCAGGAGCCTGGCCACTAGAAAAGTGAAGATCCCTCGAAGGTTGGATGCGAGAAAGGCGAGGGCATTGAAGAAGGCGCCGCGGGCGAGCATCGCGCCGTGCCGCGCAGCGGCTGTTTCCTCATGGTCCGCTGGCTTCGGTGGAGCGGGCTCGGTCAACCCAGAACGAGGCATGGAGCAGAAACGTACCCTGAACCGGGTACTCAGGGCATGGCGGAGCCGGGGATTTGTGACCTGGTTTTTTAGTGAATTGGTGGATTAGAGATTCTGAAGGCTGGCAGCTCCCCAGCTCACCAATCCACCAATTTTCGCCAATCTCTTGCGTTACGGCCGACGGGGACGGCCGTCATGAGGAAGCGCTCGCCGGTAATCCGAGTCGGTGGGCCTCCGGCGGGAATCAAAACGCCGGTCGGCGCGTTCCCAATCGCGATCGCGCGGGGGAAGGAAGTAGCCGGAGCGGTTGCGGTACACCTCCACTTCGCGGGCGCCCCGGAAACCGCGCGGATAGTAGCGCCCGCCGGATTCGTATACGACGACCGGGGTCCAGCTCCGGTAGGTATAGCGCCAGTCTCCATAGTAGTCGGGGGAATAGTCGTAAAGGTCGACGTAACGGCGAGGATAGTAGCCGTCGTCATATCTCACGCTGGCATAGCTCGGCACGCAGCCCGACAGCAACGCCAAGCCGGCCAGCCATCGCACCATCTGTCTGGAGTACCCCATTTCAGCTTCCCTCGGATTCGAGTGCTGGGTTCGTCACCGTGCGACATTCATGCCACGCGGCCTCCCACAGGGAAGTCGTTGCGCTGCTTGGAGAAAGCTCCTGACACCGGGAACCGTCAGAAACCGCACTGTCCTCGCTGGAGGACACCCGCGAGCTTTTTGGGACGGGGAGTGTCACCTCTGGAGGGAGCGACTCTGCTCCAGCCGGCCGCGGGGTCAGCTCGGTCGAAGCCCTCGGCCCGCCCCCCTGCCGACGCGCTCACCCTCGCGCAGGGCCACCACACCGTTCACGACGACGTGCGGAATCCCGGCCGGGTACTGGAAGGGCTGCTCGAACGTCGCCCGGTCCGCCACGCTGGCCGGGTCGAACACCACGAGATCGGCCGCGGACCCCGGGGCGATGCGGCCGCGGTCGGCGAGGCGCAGCCGGGCCGCCGGAGCCCCGGTCATTTTGCGGATCGCCTCCGGCAGCGTGAGGGCCTGGCGCTCCCGCACGTAATGCCCTAACACGCGAGGAAAGGTTCCCAGCCCGCGCGGGTGCGGGTGACCGCTGTGCGCCGGCCCCCTGAGCGCGTAGGCTCCGCCATCGCTGCAGACCATGGCCAGGGGATGCGCGAGGAAGCGCTCGCAGTTGGCCTCGCTCATGGCGAACACCACCGTGCCGATGTCGCCGTGGTTGCGTTGCAGCAGCGCCACTGCCGCCGCGTAAGGCGCTAGCCGCTGGCTCCGGGCCCAGGCATCGAGCCGCATCCCGACCGCGGCCTTGTCCGCGTCGTTGGACACGTCGGTGAGCAGAATCTTGTCCCAGCCTCCCACCTGGTCGACGTCGGCGAGGGTTTCCTCGCGTACCCGCGCCGCCGTCGCGCTGTCCACCAGCCGGTGGAGGAACGCGTCCGTCCCGCCATCCTTGGACCACACGGGGAACCGCGTGGTCAGTCCCGTGGCCCAGGCGACATAGGGGTAACGATCGAACGTCACGTCGAGGCCCGCCTTGCGTGCCGCCGCGAGGCGGTCGAACACTGCGTCGATCTTGTACCAGTTGCGCGGCCCACCGGTTTTGAGATGGGAGAGCTCGAGCGGGCAGCCCGCGCCCCGGGCAATCGCCATCGCTTCGTCGATGGCCTCGAGCAGTGTGTCGTCTTCGTTGCGGAGATGCGTGGCATACGGCAGGCGCCGCGCCGCGAGGGGGCGGCAGAGCGCGGTGAGCTCTTCCTGCGATGCGAAGGCTCCGGGGGCATACTCGAGCCCCGTGGACGCACCGCAGGCACCGCTCGCGAGCGCCGCCTCCACCAGCTCGGTCATGCGACCGAGCTCGGCGGCGGTCGGTGGGCGATTGTCGAGCCCGACGACGACCCTGCGCACCGTGCCGAGCCCGACCATCGTGGCGACATTGACGGAGCTGGGCAGCGCGGCGAGACGTTGGAACCAGGCCTCGAACGAAGTTTCGCCGCCGCGGCCGGGCACCCGCGACGAGCCGTCCTGGCCCACGACGACGGTGGTCACCCCCTGACGGACGACCGACTCGACGCTGGGATCGTCGAACAGGCTGCCATCGGCGTGGGAGTGGATGTCGATGACGCCCGGGGCGACTGCGAGTCCGCGCGCGTCGAGCTCCTCGGACCCCTTCCCGGTCAGCTGGTCCGCGACGGCTGTGATCCTGCCTCCCGAGACGGCGACATCCGCCCGGCGGCCGGGTGCGCCGGTCCCGTCGAAGACCGTCCCGCCGCGGACGATCAGGTCAGGCGATTGGCGACTCGGAAGTCGGAGGGCGGGAAGGGCGAGCGCTGATGCGACGAAATCGCGGCGGGTGATCCTCACGCCTCAATCCTAATCGCTCCGCAGCGCGACCAGCGGATCGACCTGGGTAGCGCGCCGAGCGGGCAACAGGCTGGCCGCGATCACGGCGCTGACCAGGGCGAGGGTCACCCCGCTGAACACGATGGGATCGAAGGCGCTCACCCCGAAGAGAAACGCGGACAGCGCCGAAGTCGCCCCGAAGGAAAGTGCGAGACCGATGCCCACGCCGATGGCGGCGAGCAGTGCGGCCTGGCGCACCACCAGACGGACGATGTCCGCCGCCTCGGCGCCCAGGGCCCGGCGGATGCCCAGCTCCTGGGTGCGCTGCGAGACCGAGTACGCCATGACTCCGTAGACACCGATCAGCGACAGCAACAGCGCGATCGCACCAAACACACCCAACAGCTTCGGCATGATCTTGTCGCTCTGCTGGCTGTCGTCCACCACGGCCTGCAGCGTCCGCACCGAATAGGGCGGCAGATCGCGCGCGACCGCGGCGACTTCCTCGCGCACCCGCGGCGTGAGCGCGATCGGGTCTCCGGCGCTGCGGACCACGTAGCGCAGCGTGCGGGAGTAAACCTGGCTCGCCGAGAAGTACGCGAGCGCGGGCGGCGGATCGTCGGGCCCGAATTCCCGGACATCTTTCACTACGCCGATGATTTCGTAGGTACCCGACGAGAACACCAGACGGTGTCCGAGCGGGTTACCCGTTGGCCAGTGGCGCTTGGCGAGGGTCTCGTTGATCAGGATCCGCTTGGCGGTGCCCACCCGATCTTCCGCGGTAAAATCCCGACCCTGGACGACGCCGATCTGCATCACCTTCAGGTAGCCCGGGGTCGCGTTGCGGTACTGCAGCGTCGGCCGGCGCGCTTCATCGGGGATGCCTTCGCCCTCGACGGAGTAGTACGTGCCGTTGCCTCCTGCCATTGGGAGCTGGGTAACCGCGCTGGCCCCCGTGACACCGGGAAGCGCGGCGAGCCGGTGCAGCAGCTCGTCCTGGAGGGCGAGTGCCTGCGTGGTGTCGGGGTATTCCTTCTGGTCGAAGGTGACGCCGAAGGTGAGCGCGTTCTTTGGCTCGAAGCCGAGGTTGACCGATTGCAGGCGCAACGAGGCCTTGATCAGCAGTCCGGCCGAGATCAGCAGCACCAGCGCGAGCGACATCTCGGTAATCACCAGCGCGGCCCGCAGGCGCCCGTGCCTGAGCCCCAGCGAGCCGGTGCGCCCGCCTTCCTTGAGCGGATCGGTCAGACTGCCCCGGGTGACCTGCAGCGCGGGGGCAAGCCCGGCGACGACCCCGGCGGCGACGATCACGAGGAAACCGTACGCCAGGATGCGGGGATCGAGCCCCAGGCGCTCGACGCCCGGCACGTCGGTGGGGATGATGCTCCCCAGCCAACGGATGCCGAACACGGAGAGCAGCAGCCCTCCGGCACCGCCGACACTCGCCAGCAGCACCGCCTCGGTGAGCAGCTGCCGGATCAGCCGGCCGCGCCCGGCACCCAGCGCCGCGCGCATGGCGATCTCGCGGTTGCGCGCCGCCGCGCGCGAGAGCAGCAGATTGGCCACGTTGGAGCAGGCGATCAGCAGGACGAAGAAGACCGCGACCATGCAGATCCGTCCGGCCTGCTGCGCGGTGCTGTCGACGATCTGGCGGAGCAGCGTGACGGCGTGCGCTCCCATCCCCAGATTCGTGGCGGGGTACAGCTCAGCGAGACGGCGGGTGACGCCGCCCAGCTCGCTGTTGAGCGCCTCCAGCCCGGTACCGGCCCGCAGCAGCCCCAGCACCTGCAGGTAATGATTGGAACGCGAGGGATCGGCGGGGATTTCGAGTGGCGTATACAGCTCGACGTCGCTACCGTAGCGGAAGCCCGCCGGCAGCACGCCGATGATGCTGTAGGACTCGCCGTCGAGCCGGATGCTGCGCCCGACCACCTGGGAATCCGCGGCGAAGTGGATGCGCCAGAACGGATCCGTGAGCACGACTTCGTGGCCGCGGCCCGGCTGTTCCGCGTCGGCCTGGAAAAAGCGGCCCCGGGCGGGCGAGATCCCGAACAGGGAAAAGAAGCTCGGGCTAACCCGCAGGCCGCTGACCCGCTCCGGGTGGTCGCCGTCGGCGAGGTTGTAGTCTCCGCCGGCATACGCCGCCATCGCGACCGTCTTGCTCTCGCGCCGCCAGTCTACGAAGTCCGCGGGAGAGATGCTGCTCTCCTGCCAGCCTCGCGTCTTGTTGTCCGACCAGAGCTTCACCATCCGGCCGGTATTGGGGTAGTCGACCGGCCGGATCAGGATGAGATCGACGCCGGCGAAGATGGTGACGTTGACCGCGATGCCGAGCGCGAGGGAAAGCGCCGCCACCGCGAAGAGTCCCGGCGACTGGCGCAGGGAACGGAGCGCGTACTTCACATCCTGGAGGAGGGCATCCATGAATCAGCACCTACGGGAGCCGGTCGGGCCGGGTTTCCGGGCCCCTCCGGGACCGGCATGCAACGCTTTTCCCCCGCATCGCATCTCAAGAGGTGAAGCTTGGGACACGCAATCGTGAGGGACGGTATGTTGCTGGTCAAACCCGAAGCATCGGACGAGTTGCAGATCACCGACGAGAGCGGAGCACCGCTGGGCAGCGTGGTCCTCCCCACCGATCCCCGTCTCTTCGGGCCGAGTCGCGGCACCGTGTATCTGCAGCGCACGCCACCCAAGGGTCCCGCCCGAGCGGCCTGATCCGGCCGGGCGGTCCTGTCCGAGCGCTCACACCTCTAGATTGCAGGCGTGAGCGTTTTGTTTACCTGCCGAGCACGCGTACGAGTTTTCTTGTCAGGCGTCGCTTTCCTCGCGACCCCCATCGCCGGCCTGCCCGCCCAGGCGGCTCCGGAACCAGCCGGCTCGAGTCGGCTGCTGCAGGCGCAGCAGGTGCTCGAAGCCGGACGTCCGTTTGCCGCGACTCGGCTGCTGGCACCGCTCCTCGCGGGTCCCGAGGGCAAGTCGCCGGGGACGCTACTCCTCGCCGCGCGGGCGGCGGCCGGCTGGGAAGGCTGGGGGACCGTCGTCCGGCTGCTGAGTGGTCAACCCTGGCTCGATGCACTGGCGGAGGGGGAGGGGCGCGCCCTCCTGGCCCGGGCTCGCGTCGAGCGGGACCAGGCTCCGCTCGAGGATGCTCGGCTGGCGGTCGCGGAGGCCCACGGCGACGCCGTCGGCCCCCGGCTCGTGACCTTGGCGCGCGCCTTCGACCGAGCCAACGAGTTCGACAGCGCCGCGGCCTACTACGTCCGGGCACAGGGGACGCTCCCGGCCATCGCCGACTGGTTGCGGCTCCGGGCGGCGGGTGTGCTGGCGGATTCCGCGGCGCGCGCCGCCCTGTACCAGGACATCACGCTCCCCGCGGCGCTTCCCAGGGTCCGCTGGACCGAGGCGCTGGCGCTGGATCGCTCCGATAACCCGCGCGCCGCGGCCCGGCTCTACGACGGCCTCGGCGCGAGCGTCGCCGCGGCACGGTTGCGGCTCCGGGCGGCAAGCGGGCCGGCGGAGCTGGCGGAGGTACAGCGCGAGCTCGTCGCGCTGCTCACGCCGCGGCTCTCGGTGGAGGACTCCCGCGACGCGATCGCCCTGCTCGATGACGCTGTTCCCAGCCTCAGCGCCGAAGAGGAGCTGCTGATCGCGCGCCGCGCCGCCGCGTTCGACTTCTCCCGCTCGGCCCGCGCCTTCAGCCGCGCCACGTCGGGACATACCCGGCTGCTCTCCGAAGCCGATCGGCTCAGTTACGGGAGCGTGCTGCAGCGGCTGGGCCGCTATCACGAAGCCAGCGTGATCTTCGAAGGGGTGCACAGCAGAGCGTCGCACCTGCAGGCGCAGTACCTCCGGGCCCGGGGGCTCCTCGCGTCAGGGTCCCGCAAGGCGGGGCTCGCCCTCCTGCGGGAGGTCTCGCGTGCGGCGGGCGACAGTGCCACGGGAGCGACCGCGGGTTATCTCCTCGGCGATCTGCTGGTCGACGACGGCGACGAGAAAGCCGCCCGCCAGGCCTACCTCGAGGTAGCGCACCGCTACCCCGGCACCAGCCACGGAGCGCGCGCGGCCTTCCAGGCGGCGTTGCTGGCCTGGGTTCACGGCGACCGGGCCGCGGCAGGAAAAGAGTTCGCGGCGCTCGCCGAACGCGCGGGGACAACCTCGGAGGGAATCGCGGCACTCTACTGGAGCGGCCGGGCCCTGCTCGCGCGCGGGGATACCCAGGCCGCCTCGGCACGCTGGCGGAGCATTCTGGAGCGTTTTCCCAACTCGTACTACACCGTGCCGGCCGCGGACCGCCTCGGGGTGAGCGCGGTGCGCGAGCCCCCGCCGGAGCTTGTCGCGGCGGCGGACTCCGCGGTGTTCGCCGCGCTCGATCGTGCGGCGCTGCTCGACCGCCTCGGGCTCAAGGTAGAGGCGCGGTTCGAGTACGACCGCCTGAGCCGCCAGGCGGAAAGCACCCCCGGGCAGCTGCTCGCGACGGCACGGACCTTTGCCGACCGGGGATTCGCCGCGCGCGCCTATCGCCTGGCGCTCCGCCTGCCCGAGGCGGGAGCTCGGCTCGCGTTTCCCCTGCCGGATGCAGCGGCGCTCATGGAAGCGCAGCGCGCCGGGGTCGATCCCCTGCTGGCTGCGGCGTTGATCCGCCAGGAGTCCGGCTTCGATCCGTCGGCCCGTTCCCGTGGCGACGCGCGCGGCCTGATGCAGGTCCTGCCGAGCGTCGGAGCGGGACTGGCTCCGGCGGCAGGCATCGCCGACTGGGATGCGGCGCTCCTCTACCAAGCCGAGATCAACACCCGCTTCGGTCTGGCCCACCTGGCGGAGACCCGGAAGAAGTACCCGCTGCTTCCCTCGGCGCTGGCCGCCTACAACGCCGGCTCGGGCCCCACCAACCGCTGGCTCGGGTTGCCGGGCGCACAGGACCCCGACGTGTTGATCGAGCGGATCCAGTTCGCCGAGACGCGCGACTACGTGCGTCGCGTGTTGCGCAATCTCGCGGTCTATCGCGCGTACTATCCCAGCGTGCAGTGAGCGCAGCCGGCCGGCACGACCCCTATCGGGCGTTGCGCGAGTCCTGCTTCCGCCGCTACCTGCTCGGCAACCTGGTCGGCACCCTGGGCCTGCAGATGCAGGCTGTCGCCGTGGGATGGGAGCTGTACGAACGCACCCACTCCGCGCTGGCGCTCGGATTCACCGGCCTGGCGCAGTTCCTTCCGATGGTGCTGTTCTTCCTTCCGGTGGGACACGTGGTGGACCGCTTCGACCGCCGCCGCGTCGTGCTGGCGTCACTCGCCGGCGTCGCGCTCGCCGCGCTTGGCCTCGCGGCGCTGTCCGAGCTGCACGGTCCGGTGCCGCTGATGTACGCCTTGCTGTTTCTCAGCGGGACGGCGCGCGCCTTCCTCGGCCCCGCGAAGGGCGCGCTGCTCCCGGCGTTGGCGCCGGCCGGCGCCTTCGAGAGCGCGGTGGCGTGGAACAGCGGCGCGTGGCAGCTCGCCGAAGTCGTCGGTCCCGCGGTGGGCGGCGCGCTGCTCGCGCTGAGCCGGCAACCGGCGCTGGTCTACCTGTCCCATGCCGGGTTAGCCGCGAGCTTCTTCGTCCTGCTCGCCGGGGTGGAGCCGCGCCGGAGCGCGCGCCCGGCGCCGACCCGCTCGCTCGACTCGGTCCTGGAGGGGGCCCGCTACGTGTGGCGCACCAAAATCCTGCTCGCCGCGATCACGCTGGACCTCTTTGCGGTGTTGTTCGGCGGCGCGGCGGTGCTGCTGCCGGTGTACGCCAAGGACATCCTCCACGTGGGCCCGGCGGGCCTCGGCTGGCTGCTGGCGGCGCAGTCCATCGGCGCCGTGGCCCTGACGCTGCTGCTGGCCCATCTGCCGCCGCTGCAGCGAGCCGGCCCCGTGTTACTCAAGGCGGTCGCGCTCTTCGGCATCGCGACGATCGGCTTCGGGCTGTCCCGCTCCTACCTGCTCAGCTTCGCGGCCCTCGCGATCGCCGGTGGCGCCGACAGCGTGAGCGTCGTGGTCCGCATGACGCTCTCCCAGCTGGGCACTCCGGATGCTCTCCGGGGCAGGGTGTCGGCGGTGAACAGCCTGTTCATCGGGACGTCGAACGAGCTGGGGAATTTCGAATCGGGGGCGCTCGCCGCGCTGGCGGGACCGGTGGTCTCGGTCGTGGCCGGCGGCATCGGAACCCTCGTGACCGTAGCCCTCGTGGCCGTCCGGTGGCCCGAGGTGCGACGGCTGGGACGGCTGGAGGAAGGCGCTACGGGTTCGGGCGCACTCCCTTCAGCCGGCTGAGCATGTTCTTGAGCTGCGGGTTATCGGGCTGCAGCGCGAT
>CAYNNS010000044.1:0-16113 GCA_964398345.1 uncultured Gemmatimonas sp.
GTCGCGCGCCGCCTGCAGCCGCGGGTGCAGCGCGATGATGCGACGCCCCAGGCCCGTGGTATGCTCGAGCAGCGCCGGTGCCGCGGCGAGCCGCCGCGTCCGCCGGGACGCGACTTCCAGCAGCACTTCGCCATAGCGGCGCGCGACCGGTTTGCGCGCCAGCACGCGGGCATCGCAGTCGACCTCGATCGCGAGCCGGAGCCGGCGCACCAGCCACCAGAGCGGCAGATTCCAGGGCAGCACGAGCAGCAGCAGCGCCGGTGCGTGGCTGAGCAACGGATCTCGGGCCCGGAGGTGCGCCCGCTCGTGCGCCAGCATCAGCCCGCGCGCGTCGGGCTCGAGCGAGAGGGCCCATTCCGGCAGCACGATCTGCGGTTGCAGCAGACCGACGACCGCCGGGCCGTCCTGGTCCGCGAGCAAGAGGGGTGTGCCGTCCAGCTCGGTGGCGCGCCAGCGCCGGCGGCGAGCGGCCAGCGCGAGTACGGCGCGCCCTAACACGCCGAGCACCAGCAGGGATCCCGCCAGCCAGAGCACCTTGAGGGGCAGCTGGATCCGCTCCCCGATCGCGCGCCAGCGGACCAGGGCGGTCGCGGTGCGCCGCTCCTGCTCGCGTTCCTGCGTAACCCGGTCGAGCGGGACCGATGCCTCGCTCCGGCGAGCCGCGAGCTCCCGTGGAGCGGCCGGAAGGGAGGGCGCTGCCGCGCGCCCCGGGGAGATCGCCACCAGCAGTGCCGACGCGAGCAGCGCGCCAGCCCAGACCCAGCGCCGGGGCCGGCGCTGCACGGTGGCGACCCGCTCGAGCAGCCAGGCAACCGCCGCGAGGGTCGCGGTGATCAGCAGGCAGTACCCCATCCAGGCGGCGATCATCGCTCGCCTCCTTTGCCTTTGCCGAGCCGCTCGTCGAGCAGCGCCCGCAGGCGCTTGAGCTCCTCGCGTGAAAGATCGCGGTCGCTCACCATGTGGGTCAGCAGCAGCTCGGCGGAGCCTTCGAAAATCTTGGCGCGAAGCCGCGAGAGCGCGCTCTTTCCCGCGGCTTCCCGAGCGACCTTCGCGAAATAGCGGTAGGCCTTGCCCTCTCCCCGGTGTCCCACGTGGCCCTTGTCCTCGAGGATGCGCAAAATGCTGAGCACGGTGGTGTAGGCCAGGTCGTCGTCGAGCTGCTCCCGCACCTCGGCCACGGTCGCGGACTCCAGCGACCAGAGCACCGCCATGATGTCGAGCTCCCGCTCGGTGAAGTGGATCTGCTTCATGGCGGCGGCCTCCGCGTCATGCTGAAATGGTACTTGGTTCCGTTGTAGACCGTGAGCTCGACCTGGAGCCGGTCGCCTGCGACCGTTCCGGCGCAGACGATCTGATCCCAGTGGAGCACCCAGCTGGTACCGTGAATCGCACCCTTCAGCTCACCGAATTCCTGCCCGTCCTTATATAGGGTTCCGGTGACGGTTGTGTCGGCCTGTGTGAGGGTAAATGCGACGTGCCAGACCGATCCTTCGTGGTTGAACGACCCTTCCCATGCCCCGGTGAGCGGCGCGGCTCCCGAGTCCGCGGTCGCGGGCTTCTGCGCAGCGGCCGAGCTGAGCGCGAACAGTGCCGCCGCGATGAGTGGCGCGAGGCGCATGGTCATCCTGGAAGTGAGAGGCGAATGTGGACCCGACCCGGCGCGCGCCAGAGCTGTCCCGCCCAGCCGCCGAGGGTCGCGAGCTGTTCCGCGCTGAGGACGCCGGGCAGCTCGCGCCGGATATCCTGGCGGGTAACCTCCCACGCGTCGTCGATGCCGCTGTCCCAGCTGCGATACGCGGCGGACAGATCGAAACGGTCGGGCAGCCCAGTCAGCAACGTGGCGAGAGTGTTCCAGGTCGAGTCCATGCGGGCGGTGTAACGGGCCTCGACCTGTTTCAGTCTGGCCACTTGATCCTTCGACAAGAGCAGCGAATCGCTCTGGCCGAGCAGCTCCGCGTAGGGATCGGGCACCTGGCGCTCCAGCCGGCGCCGCAGCGCGTCCTTGCCGATGCGCTCCCCGGGGTGGCCTGCGCGGCCGGGCAGCAGCCAGCGGTCCAGTTGCTGCGCCGGAATGCTGCGGCCCAGGTCGAGGGAGGCGGTCACCGTCATCCGGAACGGCGCACGCAGCGTGCTCGACTGGGGCTGACTGTTCCCGAACCGGGGATTCACCTCGTAGCGGAACGAATGCGTTGCCGGGTCGAAACCGTGCACGGTGTAGAGCACCGGATCGGGGGTCGCGGGCGCGCCCCAGCCGTGCAGGTGCGCGCTCCCGTGAGCGAGCTGGTCGATGCCGCCAAGCGGGTTAGCAAAATTGACCGTGAGATCGAGCCTCGGCAGGTGCAACAGCTGCTGACCCGAGAGCCGTAGCGAGAGGTTGAGGGCGGCCGTCCAGGGCGTTTCGCAGCTGTCGCGGCTCGCCGGCTGGTTCAGCTGGCGGGCCAGGCAGCGCTGGACCGAGGCGGGTGCGTTGGTCAGCAGGGCCCGCATGCCGTCGGCCAGCGCCGGGTCAGTCGCACGGGCAGGATCGAACACGAAGGCGCGGTCGTTGGGCAGCGCATCGCCGTTGACGTCCGAGCCGACCAGAGGCGTGTACGGCAGGCCCGACTGCAGCCGGCCATAGATAAAGAGCAGTACGCCGAAGTTGCCGAAGGGTCGGAAAACGGTCTGGAGCTGAAACTGGTGGCGCACATCCAGGTCGCTGCGTGCCCACTCGGCGTCCACCGGAGAATCAAAGGTCGGCGCGTCAAAGCCGCGGGCCCTGCTGCGTGCCGTCCCGATGGTATAGGCGAGCAGCGGGTCACCGATCCGGTTTCCGAGCCGGATCGAGGGACGCACGATGAAGGTGAGCTGGCGCGCCCGCGAGCGCAGATCGGCCACGGCACTCACCACTCGGCCGTAGGCATTCGACGTCCTCGCATCGACCGCCGAGACGACGCCGGTACCGGGCACGATGCTCGCGGGATTCACGAACACCGGCCGGCCTTCGGGCGTGGAAAAAACCGGCGCGCCCGCAAAATTGAGATCCCGGGTGCCGTGCTGGTCGAAGTTCTCACTCCAGGTGCCGAGGATCGTATAGACGTGGTTGTGCCAGCTGGAATTCCACGAAAGGTTGGCCCGCCAGCTTCGCTCGGCGGTAAAGCCGTGACCGATCAGCTGTACCTGGGGCGCCGCGTCGGCCAGGGTACCGGTGGCGGAACCGCATTGCGTTGGGATGGCGTTCGGGTCGTTCCCCCAGCGCGTCCAGTCGGGGGCGGGCACCGCGCTTCCGATGCAGGTGAGCTGCGTGGCGCCTCCCGGCAAGCCCGTGCTCACCGACGGCGCGGCGAGCAGCCCGATGTCGATCAGGTTGCGGAACTCGCCGATGCCGCCACGAATGGTTGCGGTGGGCCGGCCGGTCTTGCCGAGGCGGTTCCAGGTGAATCCCAGCCGGGGGCTCAGGTGCACCGTGTTGGGCGCGTAGTCGGTGCGCGCTCCGAACAGCGTCTCGACCGCGGGGTTGTAGGCCGGACGGTCTGCAAAGGTATTGCCTTCCAGGCGCAGCCCTGCCGCGAGCTGGAGTGACGGGCTCGCGCGCCAGAGATCTCCCACCGCTACGAAGCCGTTCCACGCCGCGCCGTGACGCTCCGATGCATTGAGGATGCGGCTGAACGAGGCGGGCGCGTTGGCCGCCAGGTCTCCCAGCGAGTTGTACGTGAAGGTGCCGAGGCGGTTGCCGCCGGGCGTCAACGTCGTGCGATCGTAGCGGAAGTCGGCGTCGAGCTTGATGCGGTGCTTGATGGCACCGGTCGGATAGAGTTGGATCTGGCCGGTGGTCTCCCAGGTCAGGGTGTGCTGGTCGTTCGACAGGGCGGAGTTGCCTCCGAAGGCGAGCTGCGCCACGCCTCCCCCGCCATCAGGCAAGTCGGAAAGAACGCGGACCCGTGCATCGGGCAGCTGCTGATAAGGCGACCCCGTGCTGCTGGCGTAGGCGATCCCGCTCCTGAAATCGGCGAGATAGTCGTGGCCGAAGTAGGCGGAATAACCCGCCTGCAGCGCGCCCGCCGCCCGGGTCGTGCTTCCCGCGTGCGCCGGTGTGGCCGTGGGGCCGAGCGCCTGGGCGCGGTTGCGATTCCAGGAGCCGTATCCCGTGAGGCTCCAGGTCCGCTTGGCGGCCGTGAGCGTGTTCCAGTCGTACGGCGCGTGGTCGAGCCGGCCCAGAAACACCGCGTTGTCGGTGGCCAGCCCGCCCGGCACGCCGGACGCGGTGAGCGGCACGCCCGCCTGCTGCACCAGCTGGCGAAAGCGCGCCGCGGAGTCGGGTGCGATCCCGGCGTGCTCGAGCAGGCTCGCGCTGGCGGTGAGCAGGGAGGCGAGGTCGCCGGAGCGATGCGCGCCCTGGAAAGACAGGTTATAGGCAAACTTGTCGTTGAGCAGCCGGCCGTCGGCGCCGAGGCTGGCGTCGAGGTTGGTGTAACGCTGACCGAGCTGGGATGCGACGGGATCGCTCGCCTGGGCCTGCGGAATATCGAGCGAGACCTGCGAGGTCAGCGTGGTAAAGAGCCGCCCGGTGACGAGCTGGATGTTGGTGCGTTGCCCGCCGTACCAGCCGTTGGCGGGGTCGTAGCTCGTCGTCGAGATTCGCACCGCCGCGCCGGTGGTGCGGGGGATCGCGCTGGCGGGTAACGCCATGCCGTTGAGCACGACGCTGTTCTGACCCGGGGGCAATCCCAGGACCGACACGCCACCCGCGACAGGCAGCGCCGCGGGATTGGCGAGCGCAGCGATTGCCGCCAGGTCACCCGCAAGCTCGGGAGGGAGCCTGCGCGCGGCGTTCTGAGGAAATGCCAGTTGCTCGGCGGCGCCGGTCTCCGGGCCGTTGGGAGGCGAGCGATCGGGCTTGGGCGCGGCGGCGTGCACGGTGATCGGCGCGAGGGTGACGGCGCCGGCGGGCAGCGTCGCGTTGACCACGATCACGCTGTCGCCGGGAGTGCGGCGCACCTGGGTCTCGAAGCCGCGCCGCCCCGGCGCGGCGAAGCGCACCGTGTAGGCCCCGGTGCCACCCTGCCAGACCAGCTGGAAGCGGCCCGTGCTGTCGGATTGGGTGGAGCGAAACTTCTGGTCGGAGCTCTGGATGACCAGAACGGAGGCGCCGCCGAGGGGCGCGCCGGTTTCGGTGGTGATGCGGCCGCGAATCACGTCGGAGCCGGTCTGGGCGAGGGCGGCGGCCGGGGTCGCCGCGACCACCGCCCAGAGCAGAGAGTCGCGCATGGGTGAGCTCATCTACTAGAAACCTCGTAGGTTTATAACGTTCCTACGGACGGCTGTCAACTAGGTTTCTAGTAGGATGCCGCGGCGGGCTGAACGGTTGCGGGGCAGCCGGGGCCGGCGGGTTTCGCGCTCGCGCCCGGCTGCAATCCGGGATAGGTTCCATCCCGGTCCTGCCTCCCCCACCCGCTCAATGCAGGCGGTCGCCCTGACAGCTCCGACGCCGAGCTTTCGCGCCACGCTGACCCGCGTGCTGCTCATCCAGGCGGTGACCCTGGCGCTGCTCTGGCTGCTGCAGTCGCACTACCAGCGTTGACCCGCGATGCATCCGCTCAACTGGGCCATCGTGATCGTCTACCTCGTGTACGTCGTGGCGGACGGGATCCGGCGCTCCAAGCACACCCACGAAATCGAAGGCTATTTCCTCGCCAGCCGGAGCCTGCCCTGGTGGGCCGTCGGGCTCTCGGTCATGGCCACCCAGCTCTCCGCGATCACGATGATCGGCACCACGGGGCAGGGCGCCACCGACGGCATGCGCTTCGTGCAGTTCTATTTCGGACTGCCGCTCGCGATGGTGATCCTGGGCGTCACGCTGGTGCCGTTCCTGCATGGGGCCAAGGTCTACACGGCGTACGAGTACCTGGAACGGCGCTTCGATGCCAAGACCCGCTCGCTCACCGCGTTGCTGTTTCTGCTGTCGCGCGGGATGTCGTGCGGTACCATCATCGCGGCCCCGGCGGTGGTGATCTCGGCGATTTTCGGCTGGAAGATCGGCTGGGCGGTCGCCTTCATCGGAGTGCCGACCGTCGCCTACACCATGATCGGCGGGGTGCAGGCGGTGGCCTGGACCGACGTGAAGCAAATCATCCTGGTGGTCACCGCGATTGTCGCCGTGGTGATCGTGCTGCTGCTCAAGCTTCCCGTGTCCCCCAGTGCCGCCTTGCACGTGGCGGGGGCCGTGGGACGGCTCCAGGTCTTCGATTTCAGGCCGACGCTGACACAGACCTACACCTTCTGGTCCGGGTTGCTGGGCGGCGCGTTTCTCATGCTCTCGTACTTCGGCACCGACCAGAGCCAGGTGCAGCGCTATCTGGCGGCGCGGTCGGTGAACGAGGCGCGCAGCTCGCTGCTGATCAGCGCCTATTGGAAGATTCCGCTCCAGGCAATGGTGCTGCTGCTCGGCGTGCTGGTGTTTGTCTATTACGTCTTCCGGGCGCCGCCCCTCTTATATAATCCCGCCCACGAGGCCCGGGTTCGGGAGGTGCAGCCGGCGGCCTATGCCGCCCTGGAAAGCCGCTACTCCGCCGCGGTAAGCGGACGGGCCGAGGCCGCGCGCGCGCTTGCGGCGCCCGGGGCCAAGGCCGCGGCGCGCGATGCGGCCGTTGCCCAGCTCAGGGTGCGCGAGGGCGAGGTAAACGCGGTGCGCTCGGAAGCGCTCGACCTCGCCGGGAAGGTGACGGGAGAGGCGCCGAAGGACGTGAACTACGTCATCCCGCGCTTCGTGCTGCATGAGCTGCCGCTCGGGCTCGCCGGGTTATTCCTTGCCGGTGTGCTCGCGGCCGCGATGTCGGCGGTGGCCGGGGAGCTCAGCTCGCTGTCCACGGCGACGGTCATTGACTTCTACCGGCGCTGGATCCGGCCTCAGGCGTCGGACGCGCATTTCCTGCGCGTCTCCAAGGTCTCCACCGGACTGTGGGGACTGTTCGCCTGCGTCGTCGCGACGTTCGCCGCGTCCCTCGGCTCGTTGATCGAAGTGGTGAACCGGTTCGGGTCGTTTTTCTACGGTTCGATACTCGGCGTGTTCGTCCTGGCGATGATTCCGGGCGCGCGCGGCTGGGGCGCCTTCCTCGGATTGCTCGCGGGAATGGGTGCGGTAGCGGCGGTGGCCTTCGGAGCGCCTCAAATATCCTTTCTGTGGCACAATGTGGTCGGCGCGGTGACGGTGGTCGTCGTCGGAGTCCTGATCAGCCGGGCTGCTCCTCACCCCTGATAGGCGACGCGGCCGCCCACCACGGTCCGCACGATCGCGATGTCCTTGATGTGGTCGGGTGCCACCGAGTGGGGGTCCTCGGCCAGCACCACGAAGTCCGCGAGCTTGCCGGCGGTGATGGAGCCTTTGAGTCCCTCTTCCTTCGAGGCCCACGCGCCGTTCAGCGTATTCACCTTGATGGCTTCGTCCACGCTGATCCGCTGGTTCGCTCCCCAGGTGGTGCCGTCCCATCCGGTCCGGGTCACCATTCCCTGAATGCCCATCAGCGGAGCGAAGGGGCCGGGGCTGAAATCGCTGCCCGCCGCGGCGGGCACGCCGGCGTCGAGCAGGGTGCGGTAGGCCATGCTGTGCTTCATGAGCTCTTCGCCGTAGAAGACGAACTTGTCGGTGTTGTAGTAGGCATAGGTGGTGAACATCGCGGGCACGGCACCGACGGCCTTGATGCGGCGCACCAGGTCGTCGTTGACCAGGGTACAGTGGGTGATCTTGGGCCGCGCGTCGTCACGCGGGAAGAGCTGCAGCGCCCGCTCGAACGCCGACAGATACATCCCGATCGCCACGTCGCCGTTGGCATGGCAATTCACCTGAATCCCCGCCCGGTGCACCCGCTCGACCCAGGCGTTCAGGTCCTGCTGGGTCTCGGTGATGTTGCCCGAGTACGGCGGGTTACTGTTGGGATAGGGGCGGCTCAGCGCCATGGTGCGCTCGGAGAAGGAGCCGTCCACCGTGTGCTCCGACGTGGCGCCGAGCTTGATCCATTCGTCGCCGAAGCCGGTCATAATGCCGTTCGCGAGCATCGCCTCGAGCATCCGGCCGCTGGTTTCGTAACTCACCCGGTGCAGCAGCCCGCCACCGGCCCGGACCTGCTGGATGGCCTCGAGGTCACCGCCTTCGTGGTGCACGCTGGTCAATCCGTAGCGCACGAACTGCTTCGAGATATGGGCGATGCCGTCGCGCTCGCGCTGGGCGCGCTGCTCCGCGGTGAACGTGGGACGGCTGCCGACATTGTTGAATACGTTGCGGGCCAGGTCGGTGACGCGGCCGCTCAGCTCACCATTGCCATCCTTGTCGAAGGTGCCGCCGGGCGGGTTCGGCGTGCTCGCGGTTACGCCCGCCAGCTCCAGCGCCTTGCTGTTGAAGAACGACGTGTGCCCGCCGCGGTGGTGGACGTGGACCGGATGCTCGGTCGAGACGCCGTCGAGGTCGTGACGGTTGAGCGGACGCTTGTCCTTGAGCTTGGTGTCGTCGAAGAAGTAGCCGTCCACCCAGGTACCGGGCGGCAGCGTCGCGGCCTTCGTCTTGAGCTTCTCGACGATGCTCGCGATGCTGACGAACTCGACGTCGAACGGGTTGCCGACCAGCACCTCGTACAGCAGCGTGGTGCCGCCGGCGTGGTTGTGACAATCGGTGAATCCCGGGACGACGGTCATGTGCTTGGCGTCGAAGAGCTGGGTGGTCTTTCCCGCGAGTCCCCGGATGTCCGCAGTGCTCCCGACCGCGATGAATCGGCCGCCTTTCACCGCAAAGGCCTCGGCCCTGGGCAGCGCGGCGTCGACGGTGTACACCCGGGCGTTGTAGACCAGGAGCTCCGGTTCCGGTGCCCGGAGCAGAGCCGAGAGTCTGGCGCGGTTACCGGGTCCCAGCGCGACGCCCGCGAAACCGGTCGCGACCAGCCCCATGAATTCCCGGCGGCTCGATGTGGTGCTCATGGCGTTCCCAGAATCTCGTGAAGGAAGGCGAGAACTTCGCTGGCCCAGCGGTGCATGCCTTTGGCGCCGCCGAAGCAGTGCCCCTGCTGGTCGTCGGGTCCCTCGACCGGGTAGATCGTGGTGTGCGAGCGCGGGTTACCCTTCGCCAGCAGCGGGCCGAGCAGGTGCGCGGGCTCGAGGCTTGCGTCCCTGGGTGGCTGGATCAGCAGCACCGGTATCGCAATCCGCTGCGCCGCGTGCTGCAGGCGCGCCTGGAGCTCCGGACTGGTTGCCCAGCTGAGCGCCGCCGGAGAGATCGGCACGGCCGCGCGATATCCGGCGCCGCGCTCCGCGCCGAGCAGAGTCTGGATACCGCCGTAGGAACAGCCCGCCACGACCAGGCGCGTGGTGTCGACGAAACGCTGGCGCTTGAGGAAGGCGAGACCGGCGAGCTGGTCATCGAGCTGCTCGGTCTCCAGCAAGTGCGCCGCGAGACTGCGGCCCGCCGCGAACCCGTGCAGCCTGGCCTCGGCCGCCGTGGAGTCGACGATGTAGCTGCCCTGGGAATCGGAATGGCCCCGCCGCATCGGCGCGAACACGGCATAACCCGCCGGAACGAAGATCGCCGCGACGGAGTCGAACTGGGGGCCGGCGCCGGGATCGGGTTCGCTGCCGTGATTCCACAGCACGGCGGGGAAGGGGCCGGGCCCGTCGGGCTTGAAGAGATAGCCTGCGAGGCTGAGCGCGCCGCTCGCAAAGGTGACGTGCTGCTTCTGGAACCGCGGTGCTGCCTGCGTCCAGCCCAGGGCGAGCAGCAGGGCCGCCGCAAGGCTCCTCATTGCGTCAGCATCCGGCGCACATCCGCAGGCAGCTTCCCGGTCAGCTCCCAGCGGAGTAACGCGGCCGGTACCAGGCCCGCCGCATTGAAGTCGTCCATGAAGCGATGGAAGCTGAAGCCGTCGCCTTCCTGTTGCCGGCGCGCGCCGATCGCCTCCTCGATCTGCATCTTGCCGGTGAGGTAACAGGTCCCGTAGGCCGGCTGCTGCAGGTAGAGGTGTTGTTCGCCGCGCACCAGGTTGCCCTGCAGGCTCAGCCATCCCCGTGGCGTGTTAGCCGAGGCAAACGCGGCGGCCTGGTCCAGGGTAAACTCGTTGGAGTGCATGCGCAGATCGCCCAGCGCGCGGGCCGCCCGCTCGGCCAAGAGGATATAGATGAGCTCGCGGGAGCGGGGCCGGGCGTTGAACATCCCGGCCTGCAACATCAGCTCCTCCCACGCCGTCGCATGGCCCTCGGTGCGCGTGTTGAAGATGTTGTAGAGCAGCGCCACCCGGCGGATCGGATCGGGCGGAGGATCGTGCGCCAGGCGCGCCAGGTCGAACCAGTGATAGCCATGGGTGCGCATGACCTCGGGGTCGCGGTAGTCGACTTCCGTAAAGAACTCGCGCGGGCCCGCCGAGTACCTGCCGATCCTGGTCCGCAGCGCCGAGTCCATGTCCTCACGGATCGTGAGGAGATCGTGCTGCCGGAGAAACGTCATGTACTCCGTGACCGCCGCGGTAAACCGCCTGGCGTGCTCGGCCGCAGACGCGACGGGCTTCGGCTGCGGCCGCCGGGCGTTGGCGTGCTCCTCGAGGGCCAGGTTCGTCAACGCGCGACCCAGCTCGCGCTCCATGAGGCCGACTTCGTCCTGCCAGGTGTAGGGCACCAGCTGCACGTGCTTGAGATACCAGTCGTAGTTGGCGACGCCGATGCCGGAGGGCCCCGCATGTTTGGGAGCCTCGGCATCCAGCCACTGGCCGAGCGAATCGGTGGCCGCCTTGGCTCGTTCGACCTCAGCTTTCAGCGGCTCGTCGCTAACCCGGGAGCCGAGCTGGGCGAGATCCGCCGATTGCTGCTTGATCGCGCGAGTGCCCCAGGTCCACAGATCGGTACCCGTGCCGGTGAGGTTCTGCCGCGCCTGGGACAGCAGGTCCGGAATGGCGCGGATACCGGGCTCGATCTGCGCGACGGCGCTCGGCGAAAGCGGGAAGTCGAGCTTCCAGAGCTCCACGGCACCATACGCCAGCGGACCTTCTCGGGCGGGCTGGTCACTCTGGTCCCAGAACACCGTGACGTAGAAGGCCGGGTTGCGGGCCCAGGGCAGCAATACGCGGTGGTCGAAGTCGAGCCCGTTCAGCTCCGCGCGGACGACGTGATAGTCCACCTGCCGGGCGACGGACCATCCCGTGGTGTCGATGGCCGCGAGGCGCCGCTGCCAGAGAGCGAGCTCGGTGTGCTGGGCCTGCATCGCCGCCGCGGTGTAGTCGGGCACGCCGTCGACGAGCTTGGGGCGCTGGAACGCGCGCCAATCGGCGAAGAACGACGCGAGATCCTGTGGCGGCGCCAGAGTCTCCCGGGCCTGCCCGGTGCAGGAGCTGAGCGCGAGGGCGAGTAGGCAGCCGCGGGTCCAGCGCGAGGGCATGGACGCTTCCGGGTCAGGGTGCGATGACGGCGCAGGCGATCCGGGGACCGGAGTTTCCGGACGGATCGGTCTTTTCGTCGTCGGCGTTGGCATGGACCACGAGGGCGAGCCCGGTTCCGAGGAACGCGGTGAGGCCCTGACGCGCCAGCGCCGCGTTGATGGTCACAGCGCGATCCCCGACACCGTTGCTGCCGACCGTAATGTTGCCGAGGTCGCCAAGGTGAGCTCCGTCGGGGTTCTTGCGTCCATGCTTTCGGCTGCTCGGGTTGTAGTGGCCACCCGCACTGGCGAAGTCGGGTGGGTCACATTTCGGCGTCGCGTGCAGGTGCACGCCGTGGGTCCCTGGTGCCAGGTCGTGGAAGTGCAGCGTCACGGTAATGCGGCCGCTGACCCCGCGCAGGCTGACCGTGCCGACGTCTTTCCCCGCCGCGTCGTGGAGCGTTTCCTGTCGGACCGGCTGCTGGGTGGTTCCGAGGCTGATGGCGAAACCGAGTAGTCCGAGGAGTGCGAATGGCGTCATGCGTCACCGTCCGGTCGGGGAGGAACAGAGAATTACGGCGTGAGCGGAGGGCGCGCAATATCGGTGCGCCGATTCGCTATTATGGGGCGTGCTCAAGCTCGCCGGGGCGCTGGTCGCCCTGTACTTCCTCCAGCTCTTCTACCTCGCCGTGGTGTTCCGCTGGTCCGACCAGCGCACCACGGGGCTGGCGTACTACGGCGCCAGCCGGGAGGACCGCGCTCGCTTCCGGCGCCTGCTCAGATTGCACGCGAGGATTCTCGCACCGTTCCTCTGGCTGCAATCCCGGGTTTCGAAGCTCAGCTTCCCCCGCATGTCGTTCCGTGCCGAAGGGCTTGCGGGTCCGCTCGGGACCTGCTCGCCGGATACGTTCGCGACTGGGCGGAGGTACCAGGCGGGAGCAGAGGACATCTTCGTCGCGACCCAGATGAAATGCGGAACGACCTGGATGCTGCACCTGGTCTACCAGATCCTGCAACGCGGCCGAGGGAAGCTGGTCGAATCCGGCTCGACGCTGCACGCGGTGTGTCCCTGGCTCGAAGGGCGCCGCACGGTAGCTCTGGAGGCCGCGCCACTCGTGGGCGAGCAGAGACCCTCCCGAATCATCAAGACTCACTTTCCCGCTTCCCACGTGCCCTGGAGCGACGCCGCGCGCTATATCTACGTCGCGCGGCATCCGGTCTCGTGCTACGCCAGCACCGCGGATTTCATCCGTGAGAATGCGGGGCCCTTTGCACCCTCGGACCCGGCCATCGAGGCGTGGTTCACCAGCGAGGAAGCGATGTGGTGGGGAACCTGGCCGACGCACGTGTCCGGCTGGTGGGAGCTGAGCTCGCGGCCCAACGTGCTGTTCGTGACCTACGAGGAAATGCTGGCGGACCTCGGGGCCATGGTGCGCCGGGTCACGGCATTCCTCGAGCTGGACGCGTTGGCCGATGCCGAGCTGGCCGCGGTCGTGGAGCGGTGCTCATTTCACTACATGCAGGCGCATCAGGAAGCGTTCGAGATGCACCCGCCCACCCTGCTGGGCGTCGACGTGCGCTATTTCGTGAAAGGAACCGCCCGGCGCCACGACGACGTGGACCCGGAACGGAAACGTCGGCTGCTCGCCTGGGCCGGGTCGTTGCTCGGGGGCGAGAGCGCACCCCTCGCCGGTCTGTACCCCGATATCGTCAAGTCTTGATGGCCATCGGGTGCTTCGGCTGGTAGAGGCCGAGTTGTTCGCCGCCGGGCAGCACCAGGTGTGTCAAACGACCCCAGGGCTGGTCCTGCACCGCGCCCGTCGTGACGCCCTTGGCGCGCAACTCGGCGATGGTCGCTTCGAGATCGTCGCACATCAGGTAGAGCTCGTGGCGCCCGGAGCCGGATTCGGCGGGGTGCACGGCGAGCTCGGTCGGCGGTGCCGCGAAGATCAGCCAGCCGCGGCCGGCATCCACGGCTGGTAGCCCCAGCACGTCGCGGAGGAATCGCCGGGTCGCTTCCGCTTCCCTCGAATACATGATCGCGTGCATCCCGAAGATCGCCATGGTCAGCAGGCCGGTATGGGCAATCCTGCCGCCGCTGGAATGGTCTTGAGGTTGTTCTTGGTCAGCACCGCGTTGAACGCCGGCAGATCGGTGTCGTTGAGCGCCTTCCAGTTGACAGCCGCCGTCCGGAGCTCCTTGCAGGCGCTCGCCCAGGCATTGAGCATCGCCGCTGTGGGCGCGATGTCCCCCGGCTCGAAGCTGCCGAGCTCGCTCGCCAGGCGGCCATTCACCCGCACGAAGCTGGGGGGTGCTGGCGCGTTGCCGCCGCCGCCACCTCCGCCGCCGGGAAAACCGCGGCGCCCGCCGGCGGTTCCACCGGTTTGATTGATCCTGGTGAGCAGCGCGTTAGCCGCCGTCGCTACCTCCGGGGGAGTCCCCGTTGTCAGGCCGGTCACGGCGGTCCGCGTCGCGTTGGCCTGCTGATAACCGTCCCAGGACGCCTTGATACCGTCGTACACCTTGAGCGCGAGGGCGGATTGCGCCCGGAGATCGAGCGGACTGGCGGGCGAGCGCGGATCGTTCCTTACCGTGAGCGGCTGCGAGTAGCTCTTGCCGTCGACGGTCAGCTTGATCGTGTAGCTGCCGGGAGCCGCGAGCGGTCCCTCGGGTGACGCCGGCGTCTGGCCGGGATTCGCGTTGATCTCGTAGCTGTGGCTGAACACCGGCGGATCGTCGTAGCGGATGTTCCAGTTGAAGCGATTGAGCCCCACGTCGGTGGGCAGCGAGCGTGGCGGCGCGAGCCAGAGATTGGGATTGGTCGGGCGCGCCGCTTCCTCGACCGGAGCGGTGGCGGCGCTGGTGAAGTGGCGCACCACGCGGCCGGTCGCGTCGATCACCTCCAGGCTGATGTCGCCCGCGGGCTTCGCGGCCAGGCTGTAATAGAGGAGGGCGCCGTCGGGTGGATTCAGCGCGTGCGGAATCTCGGGCGGAAACGGCGTATCCTGGTTCACGTTCCGGCGCATGCGGATCGCGTCGGCCGGCGCGAAGAGGTGCGCGGGCTCGTGTGCGACGGCGGGCGCGAGCTGCCGGAGCGGGGAGATGTCGTCGAGCACCCAGAGTCCGCGGCCGTAGGTGGCCACGAGCAGATCGCTGTCCTTGAACGTCAGGTCCCGGACCGACGTCGTCGGCAGGTTGAGGGCCAGCGACTGCCAGTTGTCGCCGTCGTCGAAGGAGACGTAGACGGTGGTTTCGGTCCCGGCGAAGAGCAGTCCGCGCCGGACCGGATCGGCGCGAATAACCCGCGTGAAGCCGCCGGCGGGACTCTCGCTCGGGAGCCCGCTCACGATCTTGGTCCAGGTCTTCCCGTAGTCCCTCGTGCGGAACAGCCACGGCGTGTAATCGCCGAGCGCGCGATAATCGATGGCGACGTACGCCTCGGCGGCGTCGTGGTGCGAGGCGTCGATGGTCTCGACGAACGCGCGCGTCGGCTCGGGCAGATTGGGAATGGTGACGTCCTCCCAGGTCTTCCCCTCGTCGCGCGTCAGCTTGAGCAGGCCGTTGTTCGTCCCCGCCCAGATCAGTCCCTTCGCCACCGTAGACGGAGAAAACGATTCGATGATGCCGGGCGCCGGAGTCCCTGGTGCGCGGGTCGCGGTGTCGGGCGGGGGCGTGACGCCCCTGGGATAGCCGAGGTCGGGACTCAGCTTGGTCCAGTGCATGCCGCCGTCCAGCGTCGCCATCAGATACTGAAAGCCCGCGAGCAATTCCTTCGGGTTCCAGGGCGCGAACTTGATCGGGTTGGAGCTGGTGGCGCGGAGCCGGAGGTCCGGGTCGACCGCGGGGCTCACGTTGACGACCTGCTCGCTCGGATAGCTGATACGCAGAATCCCGGCCCCGCTGGCGTAGACCATGTTGGGATTGAGCGGGTCGGCGATGATGGTGCCCCACTCCCAACCGCCGACCGGGTTCCAGTCCATGATCGTCACCGCGCCGAAATTGCCGCGGCTTCGGGTGCGGATGGCGCCGGCGTCCTGCTGCGGCGCATAGACCCAGTAGGGGAACGAGTTGTCCACCGAGAGGTGGTAGACCTGGTCGGTCGACTGGTTGTACCAGCTGCTCCAGGTCCGCCCGCCGTCGAGCGTCACCGTCGCCCCTTGATCCATGCCGAGCAGGATGCGCTGGCCGTTGGTCGGATCGATCCACATCTGCTGGGGGTCGTCGCCACCGGGAGCCCCCTTCCATCCGGTGAACGTGTTGCCCCCGTCGGTCGAGACGTAGCTCGACGTGCTGATGGTATACACGATGTCGGGATTTGTCGGACTGACGTAGACGCCGCAGTTGTAGCCGCCCTGACCGTTCGCGATGCGCGAGTCGTCAGCCGCCATGCGCTTCCACGAGCTCCCGCCGTCATCCGAGCGATAGAGCCCGAAGTTGCCGATGAGAAACACCCGCTGGGCGTTGCTGTGCATCGCCACGGCGACGCTGGTGCGCCCGGTGAGCCGCGGTAACCCGCTGCCGGAAAGCTCGCGCCACGTGGCGCCCTCGTCTTCCGATTTGAACAGCTTAGTATCGGTTGGACCTGTTTGCGGCGCGCCACCGCCAAAGCCTCCGCCGGCCGGAGCGCCGGGACGGGGCGGCGGAGTGTAGTGGCGTACTGTCGCCGCGAAGATCACCCCGGGTTTGTCGAAGGCTCGGGCCAACCGCTCGATGCCCGTGCTCCCAACCAGTTCGCCGGCGCCATTTCGTGC
>CAYNNS010000045.1:0-16110 GCA_964398345.1 uncultured Gemmatimonas sp.
CTCGGCGAGCTACGTCGTTCGGGCGTGACGCCGGCCGATCTCGCGGCCGCGCGACCCCCGCGCGGTGAGCTCTTGTCGCGCCTTCTCGAGCAGACCCACGCGCGCCTCGAGCGCACCGGATTTTTCGACGACCGCGCAGCCGGCCTCGTCCCCGCCGCAGAAGCCCTCCGCCTTGACCGGTTCCACGCCACGGGCCGCGCCCGTCGTCGTTCCGCGCGCCGATTCGCTCGCGCTCGCCAAGCAGGCCCGCGACTCCGCGCTCGACGCGGCGATGCTCGATCGGCTCGCCACGGCTCGGCCGCCCGACAGTAGCGAGACGTCGGCGCCGAACAGCGACGCCGATCTGCGCGCGCTCTTCGATATCGACGTGGCCAACTGGGCCGATCACGGCCGCGTCAAGTTCTATCTCAACTTCTTCACCGGGCTCGCGCGCGAGCGCATGGCCATCTGGCTCGGCCGCATGCCGCAGTACGAGCCGATCATTCGCAGTCAGCTCATCGCGCACGGTCTCCCGGGTGACTTCGCCTATTTGCCGCTGATCGAATCGGGCTACTCGACGACGGCGGTGAGCCGGGCGCGCGCGGTAGGGATGTGGCAGTTCATGCGGGGGACGGCACGGCTGTACGGACTCAAGGTGGACAACTGGGTGGATGAGCGGCGCGACGTCGTCAAAGCGACCGACGCGGCGATTCGCTATCTCGCCGATCTCACCGCGCGCTTCGGGTCACCCTACCTCGCGGCGGCGGCGTACAACGGCGGACCGGGACGGATCGAGCGCGGCCTGGCCCGCATCGATCCCGACGACGAGCCCGACGATTCCACCGCCATCGATCAGGGCGCGCCCCAGGCCGGCGATGCCGCGTTCTTCCAGCTCGCGGACACGCGGTATCTCAAGCGCGAGACCAAAGACTACGTTCCCAAGTTGATCGCCGCGGCGTTGATCGCCAAGCAACCACAGCGTTACGGCTTCCCCGCCGCGGCGGCCGCTTCGAATCTGATGAGCGATTCGGTGGTCGTCGGCGATGCCACGGGCCTCGATGTCATCGCGCGGCTCGCGGGAACCTCACTGGCGGATTTGTGGGCCGCCAATCCGTCGTACGTCCGCGCGGTCACGCCGCCGAATCGACCCGCGGTCGTGCGCGTGCCCAAGGGCTCGGGCTCGAGCACCCAGACCGCCGTCGATGCCCTCCCCGGCTCGGAGCGGCTCACCGGCTTTGCGCACCACACGCGGAGTGGAGAGACTCTGGCACGAATCGCCAAGCGCTACGGGCTCAGCCTCACCGAGGTCAAGTCGTTCAATCCCGAGTATCGCTCGCGCTCGCCCCACACCGGAGACATCGTGCGGATCCCCGGGCAGGCCAGGCTTTCTGGCTGGGTCAGCGAAGATCGGCACGTCGAGAGCTCGGTAGCCGGTGGCACCCATCGGGTGCGTGCGGGCGAGACCCTCGGCAGCATCGCCAAGCGCTATGGCGTGAAGGTCTCACAGATCCGCATCTGGAATGATCTGGGTCCCAAGGCCGTGCTGAAGGTGGGGCAAACCATCCGGCTGGCGCCGTCGGGCGTCTCGAAGCCCGCCGCACGCACCGTGCAACCGCGCCAGCCGCGCACCCACGTTGTGAAAGCGGGCGAGACTCTTACGAGCCTCGCCCGGCGCTACAAGATCAGCGTTCAGGCCCTGCGCACCGCCAACAATCTCCCCGCCGGCAAACGGGTGCAGGCGGGCCAGCGGCTTACGATCCCTTCTTGACCGGCCGGATTCCCTTCACTCCCCTTCGCACCCCCGCGGCATAACCGGTCCCTGGATCCCTGCCGCGCGGCATCATGTCGGACCCGCGCGGCGGGGCCCGGTTGTAGGGCAGCAGCGCCAGGTTCCGGTCCTGGCCGAAGCGGTCCCGCAGGTTCTTCATGAAGGCGAATTCCAGCCGCCGATTGGTGTCGCGCTCGAGCCGCTTCCGCTCGGTGACCGTGGAGTCGTACATGCGTGCGGTCGGGAGCCGCAGCTGGGTGTACCCGATCGCGTTGCTGGGGCTGCGCGCCGCCGATTGAAAGCGGCTCTCCACCTTGACGAGCTGGAACCCTAGCGACGGATGAATCCCTTCCGCGAGCGCGATGTCGTAGATGGCGCTCGCCAGATCGGACGGTACCCCGTAGAGCGTGGAGTACTTCGCCACCGCGTTCATGTGCTCGAGGCGCACCTCCGCGAGCGCGAGCCGTCCGCGCACGTCGTCCAGCTCATTGCGCAGCGCCCCGATTTCCACCTGGGCCAGTGCCGGCGCCGATGCCGTGCTCTGATTCGCCGCGCTCAAGCCAGTGAGTGCGGCCGCCAGCGCGCCAACCACCAACGCGCCGCCCAGCACGCCGGCACCGGTGGTCAGCAGCGGGCGCCAGTTGCGGCGTGCGCGCCGTCGCCGTGGCGCCAGCTCGTTCCAGAGATCTCTCATCGCTCCTCCGATCTGCCTGGCTCGCGCGCCGCGTGATACTCACCGCTGCGGCCACCGGCTTTCTGGACCAGGCGGATCGCCTCGATCTGCATGCCGCGATCCGCCGATTTCACCATGTCGTACACCGTGAGACAAGCCACTGCGACCGCAGTGAGTGCCTCCATTTCGACGCCCGTACGGGCCGAAGTTCGCACACTCGCCAGAACCCGGACCCCGGGCAGCGCCGGATCGAGCGACACATCCACCAGGATCTGGTCCAGCTCCAGGGGATGACAGAGCGGGATCAGCTCCGCGGTGCGCTTTGCCGCTTGAATGCCCGCTATCCGGGCGACTCCAAGCACGTCTCCCTTGTCGATCGCATTCCCTTGCACCAGCTCGAACGCCTGCCGTGACATCCGCACCGCGCCATCCGCCGTCGCCGTGCGCTGGGTGACCGGCTTCTCTCCCACATCCACCATGCGGGCTTTCCCCTCGGGGCCCAGGTGACTCAGCGTCACAGCAAGGCTCCGAGCTCGCCGGCAAGCACCGCGAGCAGCAGCTGCGGATTCACGTTGCCCTGCGCCGAAGTGCGCGCGGTCTGCACCCGTTCCAGCGCCTTGCTGACCGCACCGGCGCGCTCGGGCTCGGGATGTGCACGCGCGCGCGACGCCAGCTCTGTCGCGATCGCGTCGAGCAGGTCGGTAAAGCCGCCGCGCGCCGACCAGGGAGCCTGCTTCAGGCTGCGCTCGAAGCGCGCCGCGCGTCCCTGCGCGACGCTCTCGAGAAAGCCGCGCGCGGCTTCGCGCGCATCGCTGTGTGGCTGCGCACCTCCCTGGGCCTGCAGCTTCTCGATGTCGGTGCTGGCGAGCGGCGCCAGCCGCAGCGGCACGGCGCGGGACCGGATCGTGGGAAGCACCAGCTCGGGCTCGGTAGTGGTGAGCACCAGCCAGGTATCGCCTGGAGGCTCTTCCAGCAGCTTGAGCAGCGCGTTCGCCGACTCCGGACTCGACTCCTGGGGCACCAGCCGGTCCGCCTCTCCGAGCAGGAAGAACTTGCGCCTGCCTTCGACCGGAGTGAGCGCGGCGCGCCGGAGCAGCAGCTTGGCACTCGCCAGCGGGTGCGCCGACATGCCATCCGCAGGCTCGTAGAAAGGCTGCTCGCGCCGCGCCGCCATGGTTTCGGCGAGCAGCTCGGCGGCCTCGTCTATCTGCTTGTCGCTGTCACCGGCCTTGAGCCTGGGGATGGGTGCGAACCAGTGCAGGTCGGGGTGGGACAGCTCGAGCACCAGCCGGCAGGCTCGGCACTTCCCGCAGGGCTCGTCGCCGGGAGCCTGGCAGAGGATCAGCTGCCCCAGCCATAGCCCCAGGCGCTGCTTCCCGATTCCGGGAGCACCGGTCACCAGGATGACCTGGGGAAGCCTGCCTGCCCGCATTGAGCCGGAGAGCTGCCTCCTGGCCTGGTAGTGGCCGATCATGGGGTGCAATGCCATCGGGGGAAGGTAATCGCGCCGGGCTCGGAATCCAAACCAGGGTCATGCACGTAAATGCATGTGTTGTAATGTTTTATACCATATCGAGAAAGCTGGCCACAAAGAGCTGGCCCCGCCGGAATCGAAGGTCCAGCGGAGGCCTGGCGTTGGGAGGTTGCTGCCCGCCAAGGGAACCGTGCGGCCGCCGAGCAGTCCGACCCGGCGGCTCAAGAACGTCGAGCGCTCCGTGTTGCCGGAGTCGGCGCCCAATCGCTATTTTCGGGTGCGTTACGCGGCTTTCCCGAGTAGCTCAGTTGGTAGAGCAGGTGACTGTTAATCACCGGGTCGGGGGTTCGAGTCCCTCCTCGGGAGCTCACCTTGGCGACACCCCTCCAAGCGTCAGCGGAGGGGTGTTTCAGCTTTCGGGATGCGCGAGCGCGCGCTCGACCGCCTGTTTGAGCTCCTGACCCGTGAAGGGCTTGGGAAGCACCTCGATTGCCCCGAACTTCCGCGCCACCGAGAGGTACTCCTCGGCATCCACGCGCCCACCACCCGAGATCGCCAGGATTCGCACCGCGGGGTCGACGCGGCGTAACTCCTGGATGATCTCGAGCCCGTCGGTCTCGGGCATGATCAGGTCGGTGATGACGAGGTCGGAAGGATCGGTCTTGTAGCGAACGATCGCCTGGCTGCCCTGTCCGGTGCTGTGCACGCTGTAACCCGCGCGGTCGAGCATCCGATGGACGGCGCCGCGACTCAGATCGTCGTCGTCGACCAGCAGAATCCGGACCATTCGGCTCCTCCTCCGACCAATATGAGCCGTTCGTCACGGGACGAACAGGGGCGGGCCCGTGATTCCGGGGTTACAATCCGGCGTGGCTTCCGGAGCGGCCCACTACTTCCTGCGCGATCTCGCGCTGATTCTTGGCACCGCCGCTCTTGCGACGGTCCTGTTCCAGCGGCTGCGCATTCCCGTCATCGTGGGCTACCTCGTCGCGGGCATGCTGGTCGGTCCGCTCGCGCCGCGCCCGCTCATTCACGACCCCGCCACCATTCGGACCCTCGCGGAGCTGGGCGTGGTGCTCCTGCTCTTTTCGATCGGGCTGGAGTTCCGGTTCCGGCGGCTGCTCATGCTGGGTCCCCGGGTCGCTCTGGCGATGCTGGTGGAAGTGGGGCTCATGCTGCTCCTGGGCTACGGGATCGCCCGCGCACTCGGCTGGGACGTGCTGCAGAGCCTGCTCACCGCCGGCATGGTCGCCATCTCCAGCACCATGGTCGCCTCGAGCGCGCTCAGCGACATGGCGGCCGATCGCCGTCTCAAGGACATCGTCTTTGGCGTGCTGGTGATGGAGGATCTCATCGCCATCCTGCTGATCGCGGTGCTCACCACGGTGGCCGCGGGCGGCGCGCTCTCGGGCCCGCTCCTCGCCGATCTGCTCGGCCGCCTGGGTCTCTTTCTGCTCGCGCTGATCGTCGGCGGCCTGCTGCTGATTCCCCGCGCGATCAACGCCGTGCTCGCGCTGCGCCGGCCCGAAACCACCCTGGTGGCGGTGCTGGCGATCTGCTTCGGGCTGGCGGTGCTGAGTCTGGTGGCGGGTTACTCCGTCGCCCTGGGCGGCTTCATCGCGGGAGCCCTGGTCGCCGAATCGGGCAAGCACCACATCGTGGCCGACACGATTCGCCCGGTGCGCGACCTTTTCACGGCGATCTTCTTCGTGACGGTGGGCATGCTGTTCCAGCCCGCCGCCATCGCGGGCGAATGGACCGCGGTGCTGCTGCTGGTGCTGCTGGTGCTGCTCGGGAAAACGCTCGGGGTGATTGCCGGCGTCTTCCTGGCGGGTTACGGGACCCGGGATTCGGTGCGGGCCGGCATGAGTCTCGCCCAGATCGGCGAGTTCTCGTTTGTGATCGCGGGGCTCGGCGCGACCAGCGCGAGCGGGGCGGGGGCTCGCCTCTACGCCATCGCGGTCGCGGTGGCCACCGCGACAGCGTTCACCACTCCTACTCTCGCCCGCCGAGGCGAGCGCGTCGCCGCCTGGCTCGATCGCAAGCTCCCGCATCCGGTGCAGACCGTCGCGAGCCTCTACGCCTCCTGGGTCGAGCTCCTGGTCACGCCCCAGCCCGCCCATGCGCCCACGGCACGCCGCAATCGCCTGATACGCTTTCTCGTCCTCGATTCCGCCGCCGTCGCCGTCGCGATCATCGGAACTTCGCTCGCATACCGCCGGTTGCCGCTGTGGGTCGGCCCCGATACCGCGGCGTCGCCCGCGCTGCGGCTCCTGCTGCTGGGCGGTGGTGCGGTGCTCGCGCTGCCCTTTGCCTTCGGTCTGGTGCGCACCATGCGCCGCCTGGCTCAGCTGCTGGCGGAAGCGGCGGTACCCAAGCCCGGACGCGGCGTCGACCAGGGCTTTGCGCCGCGGCGTACCCTCGCCGCAACACTCCAGATCGGCATGGTCATCGCTGTCGGCGTGCCGCTCACGCTGCTCACCCTGCCGTTCGTGCCACCCTTCGGGGTCGCCGGAGTGATCGTGGCCTACCTCGTGATCCTGGGGATTGCGTTCTGGCGGAGCGCCGCCGACCTCGACAAGCACTCGCGCGCGGGCGCCGAGCTGGTGGTCCACGTCCTGGGCAAACAGGGCCACACCGGCGACACCGGAATGTTCCAGGTCGTGCAGGGCATGCTTCCGGGACTGGGAACCATTGTCCCGGTGGACGTGGGGGTGGGAAGCGAAGCGGCGGGACGAACCCTCGGCGAGCTCAACCTGCGCGGGCGCACCGGCGCCACCGTCGTCGCCCTTTCCCGCGGGGAGGAGCGCGATCCCGCCCCCACGGCCGCGACCCGAGTGGAAGCGGGGGACCTGCTTGCCATCAGCGGGAGCGTGAGCGCGATCGGCCTCGCGGTAGCTCTGCTGCGCGCCAGAGGTACCAGCTCGCCACCGAGCGATACGGGCGCCAGCGCTCTCCCCGGCGCCTGATGGTTTCGGCGTCGGGCAGCTCCTGCCTGCGTTGGATCCGGGCGAACCCCTTGCGGATGCCGAGATCGTCGACCGGGAGCACGTCGGGGTGGCCGACACGGAACAGCAACAGCATTTCCGCCGTCCAGCGGCCGATGCCGCGCACGACGGTGAGGCGTTCGATGACTGCTTCCTGCTCCATGCCGCGCAGGGTCTCGATGCTGGGCAGCTCACCCCGGGCGGCGTGGGCGGCGAGATCCTTGATCGATTTGGCCTTGGCCTCCGAGAGTCCGGCGCTGCGGAGCTTGCGATGCGGCGTGGCGAGCACGGTTTCCGGGTCGGGAAAGCTCTCGGTCTTGTAGAGCGCACGGAAGCGGCCGAAGATGGTTTCGGCGGCCTTGCCGGAAAGCTGCTGGTAAGTGATGCTGTGGGCGAGCGACTCGAAGGTCGAGCGGCCCGGCCTCCCGACGAACCCGTCGCCACCGACGCGCTCGATGATGGCGCCGAGTCCGCGATCGCGGGCCGCGAGCTCCCGGCACGCCAAGCCCCAGTCGATCGGCGCGACTCCCGCTTCGGCCCAGAGACAGGCAACGAGTTCCGGCATGGGAGAATGCTAACATGACCCTCCATGACCGCTGAGCTGCCGCGGCTCGACGCCGAGGGCTTTCGCGCCCAGGCACACCAGCTGGTCGACTGGATGGCCGACTACCTCGCGCACGTCGGCGACTATCCGGTCCAGCCCAACACGACTCCCGGCGCGATCCGCGCCAGGCTCCCGGCTCTGGCTCCCGTCGAGCCCGAGTCCTTCGACACCATCGTCGCGGATTTCCAACAGCTGATTCTGCCGGGCCTCATGCATTGGGGGCATCCGGGCTTCTTCGGGTATTTCCCCGCGAACACCAGCCCGCCCTCGATTCTCGCCGAAATGCTCACCGCGACGATCGGGGCGCAGTGCATGTCGTGGAATACCTCGCCGGCGGCCACCGAGCTGGAGCAGGTGATGATGGATTGGCTGCGTGCGATGCTGGGCCTGCCCCAGAGCTTTACCGGTGTGATTCAGGATACCGCGTCCACGGCGACGCTGGTGGCGTTGATCACGGCGCGGGATCAGGCGGTCGCGCGGTCAGGCGGGCGGGCGGTCGGACAACTGTCGGTCTACACCAGCGCAGAGGCCAACTCCTCGGTGCCCAAGGGGGCGCGGCTCGCGGGGTTCTCACCGGCAAACATCCGCCTTGTCGCCACCGACGATCGAGCGGCCTTGAGCGTTGCCGCGCTGGAGCACGCGATCACCCAGGACCGGGCGGCAGGCCGCATCCCGTGCTGTGTGGTCGCGACGGTCGGGACGACGGGCTCCACCGCGATCGACCCCGTCCCCGCCATCGCCGAGCTGTGCCGCCGGGAAGAAATGTGGCTCCACCTCGATGCGGCGTTCGCGGGCTCGGCGGCGATCCTGCCCGAGCTGCGCTGGATTCTCGAGGGCGCCGAGCAGGCCGACAGTCTGGTTTTCAATCCCCACAAATGGCTGCTCGTCAACTTCGATTGCTCGGCGTATTTCGTGCGCGACCGCACCGCGCTGCTGCGGTCTTTCGCCGCCTCCGCCGAAATTCTCAAGGCCGGCTTCGACGACACGGTCGCGAATTATCGCGACTGGGGCATCCAGCTCGGCCGGCGTTTTCGGGCGCTCAAGCTGTGGTTCGTGCTGCGGAGCTACGGCGTGGCGGGATTGCAGGCGCTGCTGCGCGAGCACATCCGGCTCGGCAAGCTCTTCGCGGAGTGGGTGACCCGGGATCCGCGCTTCGAGCTGATGGCACCCGCGCCTCTCGCCACGGTGTGCTTCCGGCAGCGCGGCGCGGGTGACCTGGACGCGCTGAATCAGGGCCTGCTCGCCCGACTCAATGCGACCGGGAAGCTCTTCCTGACCGGCACCCGGCTGCGCGGCCACTACGTGCTGCGCCTGGCCCTGGGTCACCTGACCACCAGCGAGCAGGACATCGCAGGCGCTTGGGGACTGATACGCGAGATGGCGGGTTAGCCGACAGCCGCCAGCTCGATACTGCGCAGCGAATCCCGCAGATAGCGGCCGGTGTGCGAGGCGTCGCAGCCCGCGACGGTTTCGGGTGGCCCCTGGACGACCAGCGTCCCGCCGTCGGCTCCCGCTTCGGGCCCGAGGTCGATGACCCAATCGGCACGCTTGATCACGTCCGGATGGTGCTCGATGACGAGCACGGTGTTGCCGGCGTCGACCAGGCGATCGAGCACCTGGATCAGCACCCGGACGTCGTCGAGGTGCAGGCCGGTGGTCGGTTCGTCGAGCAGGTAGAGCTTGCGCCCTCCCCGGCGAGTCGCCTGGCTCAGCTCCCGCGCGATCTTGAGCCGTTGGGCCTCCCCGCCGGACAGCGTCGTCGCGGGCTGGCCCAACCGCAGATACCCCAGCCCGACCTGCTGCAGCTGCCAGAGGGCCGCGCCGAGCCTGGGCTGGTGGCGGAAGCGGGTGATGGCCTCGTCCACCGTCCACTGCAGCACGTCATGGATGGACTTGCCGGAAATGCGGACGTCGAGCACTCCCGGCTTGTAGCGGGTGCCGCCGCACGACTCGCACGGCACGAAGACGTCGGCCATGAAGACCATTTCGACCAGCACCGCGCCGGCGCCTTCGCACTCTTCGCAGCGCCCGCCGGGCAAATTGAAGGAAAAGGTCGCGGCGTTGTAGCGCCGTTCCCGGGCCAGCGGCTGCGCGGCGAAGAGCTCGCGGATCTCGTCGAATGCCTTGATGTAGGTGACGGGATTGGAGCGCGGCGAGCGCCCGATCGGCGCTTGATCCACCAGCACCACGTCGGCAAGCTGCTCCCAGCCGGACAGCTCGCTGAGCGATCCCACCGCTTCGCCAAGGTGTGATTTGGCGGAATGTTCTCCATGCAGGCGAGCCTCGAGCTGACGGTAGAGCACGTCGTGCACCAGGGTGCTCTTGCCGCTTCCCGAGACGCCGGTCACCGCGGTGAGGGTGCCCAGCGGAATGTCCACCGCCACGTCGTGGAGGTTGTGCAGCCGGGCGCCGCGCAGCTTCAGCCAGAGCGGGCCGGCGGATCGCCGGGCGCTCGGCACCGCGATCCGTTTGCGCCCGGCGAGATAATCGCCGGTTAGGGTGCCGATGCCGCCGTTGAGCGGGCCGGCATAGACGACGTGGCCGCCGCGTTCGCCGCTGCCGGGTCCCAGCTCCAGCATGAAATCGGCCTGGCGAATCGCCGCGAGATCGTGCTCGACCACCAGGACGCTGTTGCCGGCGTCGCGCAGCCGCTCGAGCAGCGTGAGCAGGCGATCGGTGTCCCGGGGGTGCAGCCCGATGGACGGCTCATCCAGCACGTAGAGTGAGTCCACCAGCTGCGCCCCCAGCGCGTTGGCCAGCGCGATGCGCTGCGCCTCGCCTCCGGAGAGCGTGCGGGCCTGCCGGTCGAGGGTCAGATACCCCAGGCCTACGTCGAGCAGTACGTCGACGCGCGCCAGCAGCTCCCCGAAAATGTGTCCCGCGATTTCGGCCTGGCCGCCGCTCAAGGTCAGGGACCCCAGCCACTCCCGCAGCGTGGTCAAGGGCAGGGCCGCGATCGCTGCGATGGTGCGATCACCCAGCCGCACCGCGAGGGCGTGTTCGTTCAGACGAGTGCCCGCGCAAGCGGGACAGGTCTTGGCGAGCTGATATTGTCGGAGGAAAACCCGGATGTACTGCTTGTAGCGCTTCGCTTCGAGCCCCTTGAGGAACGGGAAGATCCCCACGTAGCGGCCGACCTTGCCGTAAAGCAGCTCGCGGCGCACCGAGGCCTTGAGCCGGCTCCAGCGTGCGGCGGGATCGGCTCCCAGCTTGCGCGCGGTATCGTAGAGCAGCTTGCGGCGGCCTTCGTAGCGCGGCTTGGTCCAGGGGTCGATCGCCCCGTCCAGCAGGCTCTTGCGTGAATCCGGAACCACCAGCGACTCGTCGTATTCGAGCACCGCGCCGAAGCCGTTGCAGCCGCCACACGCCCCCCGCGGGCTGTTGAAGGAGAAGAGCAACGGCGTCTGGGGTACCGCCGGCGTGTCGCAGACACTGCAAGCGAGCTGCTCGGTGAAGCGCAGCCGGCCGCCTTCGTGCTGCACGATACCGATGCCTTCACCCTCGGCGAATGCGAGTGCTATCGCTTCGCTGAGTCTGCTGGTCTCGCCGGCTCCCAGCCGATCTACCACCACGAGCAGCTCGCGCGCGGCGCTGAGATCGACTCCTGGCGGAAGCTCGTCGAGGTGATACTCTTGGGAATCGGCCTCGACCCGCCGAAAGCCCAGCGCCAGGAGGTTCTCCACCAGCGAGGCGTGGGTGCTCCGGGCCGACGCCGCCACGGGGAAGCTCACCCGAACCCGGGCCTCACCCAGCTGGCCGACCCTGGCCGCGGCCTGCGTGGGGGTATCGCGCAGGGCCGGGTGGCCGCACTTGCGGCAGAACGGCGTCCCGACTCGCGCCCACAGGAGCCGGAGAAAGTCGTAGACTTCGGTGGCGGTGCCTACGGTCGAGCGACTCGAGACCGTGGGGTTCTTCTGCTCGATCGCCACCGCCGGCGCGATTCCTTCGAGCCGATCCACCAGCGGCTTGGGCATCCGGTCCAGAAACTGTTTCGCGTAGGTCGACAGCGACTCGATGTAGCGGCGCTGCCCCTCGGCGTAGAGCGTATCGAAGGCGAGGCTGCTCTTGCCCGAGCCGGAGGGCCCGGTCAACACAACCAGCCGGCGGCGCGGCAGCTCGACGGTGATGCCCTTCAGGTTATGCTGGCGGGCGTTGACGATACGCAGGACAGATTCAGCCACACCGAAAAATACTGGGATGAGGACTCACCCCCATAGTTCAGAGACCGCATGGGCCGGCTGCTGACCCCGAAGGTCCTCCGCCGCGGGTTCGAGCTCTTTCTGCTCGGAACGGTCATTGCCATCGGGGCCCTCCTCTTCTACGGGAACAATTTCCAGGCGGTCCTCGATGCGATCCCCGGGATTCATTGGGTCTGGGTCCTCGCCGGGCTCGGCCTCGCCTCGATGGATTGGATCGGCGGGGGAGTGCGGCTCTGGGTCCTGGCGCGACCGATTTATCCCGAAGCGCGCCTCGGGGGGCTGATTCTGGCGGGAGGGATGGGTGCGTGGGCGTCGTATCTGACGCCGCTGCAGTCCGGCAATCTCCCCATGACCCTCTATACCATGAAGCGCCACAGCATTCCGATGCCGATCGCGGTCACCCTGGCGCTCATGACCTTCGTCGCGACCTCGGCGTTCTTCGGCATCGCCGGCCCCATTGCGATTGGGTTCGGGGCAGGGAAGTCCCTCGGAGAGCACGGTATTCTGCTGGGGATTTCGCTCTACGATCTTTTCCTCGTCAGCCTCGGCATCTTCGTCGTCACGTTCGCGCTGATGATCCTGGTGATCATCTGGCCGCGCGGGATCCATGCCCTGCTCCAGGCGTTGATCAAGTTCCTCCGGCGCAAGACCGAGCGCCTCGCCGACCGGCTCTCCAAGCTCGAGCAGGGCGTTGACCAGATGCACGAGGCGATGACGAAGTTCAACACGCCCAGGGGCTGGCTCGCGCTCTTCTGGGCGACGGTGATCTCGGGGCCATCGCACGCCAACAAGCTGCTCGCCGGGTATGTGGCCCTGCGGGCCATCGGGATCCACGCCCCGTTCGTCGACGTGCTGCTGCTCCAGACGCTGATCACGTTTCTGCTCTACTTCTTTGCCCCGACACCTGGTGGGTCCGGAATCGCCGAGCTGCTGTCCGCCGCCGTCATGTCGATCTACGTGCCCAGGCCGCTGACGGCGCTGTACACGCTCATCTGGCGCCTGGTGATCAGCTGGTACACCGTGATCACCGGGTCGGTGATCTTTTCGGCCTGGGTTCGCAGGGGCCTCAAGGGGATCGAGCAGGACAGTTCGGCCCTTGCGGCCGAAGCCAACCCGGCGGCCTGATTCCTTGCCTCGGCCCTCTCCGGCGCCTAAACTTGAGCGACTGTTTCACCTCAGGACGTCTTCCCACGCATGAAGCCCGAATCCGCCGTCCGCCGACCCCTTGTCGACGTGACCTTGCGCGCTCTCCGATCCGTCCTGTCCCAGGGGATCGGGGTCCGGTTTCCGGGCTGATTAAAGGATGCGAATCTCCTGCGCGGGTAATACTGACGTCGGCGTTGTCCGCTCGGGCAACGAGGACAGCTTCATGCTCGATTGTTCCCGCGGCCTGTTCATCGTCGCGGATGGGATGGGGGGGCACGCCGCCGGAGAGGTGGCGAGCGAGATGGCGGTGCGGATCATCGACAAGGAATTGGGCAGCCTCCGTGGCCTGAGCGACGGCGAGGCCGCAAGCCGGATGCGCAGCGCCATCCGCAAGGCCAACGCCGAGATCTTCGAGCGGACGCTCGCCGAGCACGACAAGCGGGGGATGGGGACCACGACGACAGTCATGGTCCTTTTTTCGCGCCGCTTCATGATCGGGCAGGTGGGTGACAGTCGGGCGTATCTGCTCCGCGAAGGCGACTTCCTGCAGCTCACCAAGGATCACAGCTACGTGCAAGAGCAGGTCGACGCCGGGCTGCTCACTCCGGAACAGGCGCGCACGCACCCCTACAGCAACGTGATCACTCGCTGCGTGGGGGCCAACGAAGACGTCGCGCCCGACATCTACTTCGGGAACCTGGAGCAGGGGGACCAGGTGCTGCTCGCTTCGGACGGCCTCACCGGCATGCTCGAGGACCAGCAGATCGCCGGCATCATGAACCAGGAAGAGAATCCCGAAGTCGCCGTCAACAAGATGATCAACGACGCCAATCGCCGGGGCGGGCTCGACAACATCACCGCCATTGTGGTCCGGATCGAATCGACGGATGGCGTCACGGGTGAGATGGCCGCTGCCGTCAGGCCGACTTGAAAACCTGGCTGTTCCTGGCCCTCGGGATCATCGCGGCCGGCTTCCTGATCGCGGTCGGGCGGGTGCTGCTGCGGGCCGCCGGCCCGAAGTTGCCCACGGGACGCGAAGCAGCGATCGGTTTCGGCACCAATTTCTTCGATACGCTGGGCATCGGGTCCTACGCGCCCACGACCGTGCTGTTCCGCTTTTTCGGTCTGGTTCCCGACGAGAAGATCCCCGGCACCCTGACGATCGGGCACGCGCTCCCCACCATCGTGCAGGCCTTCATCTACATCTCGATCGTCGAGGTGGAAATGAAGACCTTGATCCTGCTGATCGCGGCTTCGATGGTGGGCTCCTGGCTCGGCGCGGGCGTGGTGTGCCGCTGGCCGAAGCGCAAGATCCAGCTCGGAATGGGCCTGTGCCTGCTCGCCGCCGCCTCGCTCTTCGTGATCAAGAACCTCGACGCGATGCGCGGCAATCCCATGATTCCGGGTGGCACGGCGCTGGCCCTCACCGGTCCGCTGCTCATCGTCGGGCTGGTGGGGAACTTCGTTCTGGGCGCGCTGATGACGCTGGGCATCGGGCTCTATGCGCCCTGCCTGATCATGATCAGCCTGCTCGGCATGAACCCGACGGCCGCGTTCCCGATCATGATGGGGTCGTGCGCGTTTCTCATGCCGCTGGCGAGTCTCCGCTTTCTCAAGGCGGAGGCGTTCAGCGTGCGGCCCGCGCTGGGCCTCGCGCTCGGCGGCATCCCCGCCGTGCTGATCGCGGCGTTCATCGTGAAGTCGCTGCCCCTCGTGGCGGTACGCTGGCTGGTGGTGGTTGTGCTCTACGCCGCGTATGGACTGTTGCGCGCGGCGCGGCAAGCCAGCGGGCCGTCGCCGAGGGTGACGCCCTAGCGTTTACCGCAGCAGCCGTTTGCCTCCCGCCAGCGCCGCGCGGAGCTCAGCCGCCGGCACAGCCACCAATCGCAACACATCCTCCAGGGTCCGGCCCACGACGCGCGCCACGAAGACGCGGAGCCGCCGGGCGCTCTGATACAGCTCACCCGCGATGCGCGGGAGGCCCAGGTGCCCGGCGCGGCCTTCGTCGGTGAGTCGCTCGACGCTGCCGTCCCGCAGCTTGAGGGGCAGGTCCACGCCGAGCATGCTGTGGCGGCTGGGGAAATCGAGCAGCAGCTCCCCGGCGGCAAGTCCCAGCTCGCTGGCCAGAGCGTCCTCCACCTGCTCGAGCAGCTCCGGGTCTTCCGCGACCCACTCGGGGCTCGCGGCGTGCACCTCGTTTCCGGGCAGATCGAGCGCGCGCTTGTAGAGCTGCCGTTCCCGCAGCGCGCGCGCCAGCGGGCTGCCGTCCTGCTCGATCAGCAGCTGCATCAGCACGTCGTCGGTGAGCTCGGCGACCCGCTCGCGGGTTACTGTCCCCCGCCGCACCGCGGCCCGTGCCGCACGCTTGAACATGCAGGTCGCGCTGCGCACGGCGTGATGCCAGTACACGTTCCGGTACATCTGGTACTTCGCGAAGAGCAGCGACTCCAGCGCGCTGACCCCCTTCTCCTGCACTCCCAGCGTCCGGCTGCCGCCCGGCCCCGCGGGCAGCACCGTGATGGAGCCGAGCAGGCGGTCCACGTCGACGGTGCCGTAGGGAACGCCGCACATGCGGGAGTCGCGGCAGAGGTAGTCGATCTTGTCGAGGTCGAGCGTGCCCGAGATGAGGCCCTGCAGCGGACTCGCGCTGCGACTGCCGATCAGCTCGGCCACCCGGCCGGGGAATGCCGCGCCCCCGATCGCGCGGAGCCGCTCCTCCAGGACGCCGCTGGTGAGCCGCGCCTCGCCCTGGGCTTCGTGGGCCGGAAAGCCGGCCTCCTCGAGCGAGTGGGAGAAGGGGTAGTGCCCGACGTCGTGCAGCAGAGCGGCATAGGTCACGGCCGCGCGGTCCTGCTCCGAGACGCCCTCGAGCTCGCCGCGCGACTCGAGGGTCGCGAGCGCCCGCCGCGTCAGGTGATAGGCGCCGAGCGCGTGCTCGAAGCGCGAATGGGTCGCCCCGGGATATACCAGGAAGGCGTGCCCGAGCTGGCGCACGTAGCGCAGACGCTGAAACGGCGCCGAGTCGACCAGACTCAGCGCCGCGTCGTCGAGCGTGATGTTATCCCAGAGCGGGTCTCTGACGACCTCGAACGGGCGCAATCAGCTCTTGGGCCCGGCGGCCGCCACCGCGGCGGGAACGCCCGAGGCGTAGGCCGCGAAGTTCTTGCGGAACATTTCCGCCAGCTTGCGCGCCTGGGCGTCATAACCCGCCGCGTCGGGCCAGGTGGCGCGCGGATCCAGCACCCCGGTCGGCAACCCCGGCACCCGGGGCGGCACGTGG
>CAYNNS010000046.1:0-15955 GCA_964398345.1 uncultured Gemmatimonas sp.
ACACTACGCTGGGATGGCGTTTCGTGAATCCGCGCATGAAGGAGCGGTACGGCATTGATTCCATGGGTCAGACCGCCGAGAACGTCGCGGAGCAGTGGAAGGTGTCGCGGGAGGATCAGGACAAGTTCGCGGTGAGCTCGCACCAGAAGGCGGCGGCAGCCCAGGCGCGCGGGCGCCTGGCCAAGGAGATCACGCCGGTCACCTTGCCGCCCAAGGGCAAAGGAGCGGAGGCAGGGTCCACGACCTTCGACAAGGACGAGTTCATCCGGCCCGAGACCAGCCTCGAAGTGCTGGCCAAGCTGAAGCCCGCGTTTCGCTCCGACGAGAAGGGGTCGGTCACCGCGGGCAACTCGAGCGGTCTCAATGACGGAGCTTGCGCCCTCCTGGTCGCCTCCGACAGCACGGTCGAGCGGCACAGCCTACAGCCCAAGGCGCGCGTGGTGGCGACCGCCGCGGCGGGCGTCCTGCCGCGCACCATGGGAGTGGGACCGGTGCCTGCCACACGCAAGGTGCTCGCGCTCGCCGGGCTTACCATGGACCAGATGCACGTGATCGAGATCAACGAAGCGTTCGCGGCCCAGGTGCTCGCCTGCACCCGGGAGCTGGGACTCAAGGATGATGATCCGCGGATCAATCCCAATGGCGGTGCGATTGCGCTGGGCCATCCGCTCGGCATGAGCGGCGCCCGGTTGATCTGGACGGCGACCCGTGAGCTGGAAGAAAACGGTGGGCAATATGCCTTGTGTACGATGTGCGTCGGGGTAGGGCAGGGGATGGCGATGGTCCTGGAGCGTCACCAATGACCGGTAACCGGTGACCCGTGTTCTATTCGTTTGAGGGCGTCGCTCCGGTCGTCCACCCGACGGCCTTCGTGCACCCACTCGCCGCGGTGACCGGCTACGTCACCATCGGCCCCGACGTATATATCGGTCCTGGGGCCGCCTTGCGCGGTGACTGGGGGGCGATCGCGATCGCCGGCGGCTGCAACGTCCAGGAAAACTGCGTCATCCACGCGTTTCCCGGCCTAACCGTCAGGCTCGAGGAAGCCGCACACGTGGGCCACGGCGCCATCATCCACGGCGCCAGGCTCGGGCGGAACTGTCTGATCGGAATGAACGCCGTTCTCATGGATGGCGTGCTGATCGGCGAAGGCGCGATCGTCGGCGCGCTCAGCTTCGTGCCCGAAGGCATGGAGATCCCCGAGCGGATGCTCGCGGTGGGGCAGCCCGCCCGCATCCTCAAGCGGGTGAGCGACGAGATGCTGGCGTGGAAGAGCGAGGGCACCCGGCTCTATCAGCAGCTCCCCGCCGCACTCCGTGCGGGCTGGCGCGAGTGTGAGCCGCTGCGCGAAGCGCCCAAGGACCGGCCGGCGCCGCCGGCGGGTTATGAAACCTGGAAAACCCGGAGCAGGCCGTGAAACGGCTGGCGAGTTACGCCCAAGGAGACTGGGTCGAGGCCAACGGCAAGCCGGCCACGTTGTATCACGCCGTCACCGGCGAGCCGGTCGCGACGGCGTCGAGCGAAGGGCTCGATTTCAAGGCGATGCTGGAGTACGGGCGCAGGCGGGGCGGGCCGGCGCTCCGCCGGATGACGTTCCACGAGCGCGCCCGGATGCTCAAAGCGCTGGCGACGTTCCTGATGGAGCGGAAGGACACGCTCTATCCGCTCTCCGCCGCCACCGGGGCGACCAAGACCGACTCCTGGGTCGACATCGAGGGCGGCATCGGGACGCTGTTTGCGTATGCGAGCCGCGGCCGGCGGGAATTCCCCGATGCCACCTTCTATCTCGACGGCGAGGTCGAGCCCCTTTCCAAGGAGGGGAGTTTTGTCGGCCGGCACCTCTGCGTGCCGCTGGAAGGCGTCGCCGTCCACATCAATGCGTTCAATTTCCCCTGCTGGGGCATGCTCGAAAAGCTCGGCCCCACGCTGCTGGCGGGCATGCCGGCCATCGTCAAGCCGGCCACGGCCACGTCGTACCTCACCGAGGCGATGGTGCGCCAGATCATCGCCTCGGAGCTGCTTCCGGCGGGCGCGCTCCAGCTGATCGTCGGCAGCGTCGGGGATCTGCTCGACCATCTGATTTCGCAGGACGTGGTGACCTTCACCGGTTCCGCCGCTACGGGCCGCAAGCTCAAGGTCCACCCCCGCCTGATCGCGGAGTCGGTGCGGTTCAACATGGAGGCCGACTCGCTGAATTTCTCGATGCTGGGTCCCGACGCGGCGCCCGGCACCGAAGAGTTCGATCTCTTCGTCAAGGAAGTGGTCCGCGAGATGACCGCCAAGGCGGGGCAGAAGTGCACGGCCATCCGTCGCACCCTGGCCCCGGCGATGATGGTGGAGGACGTCATCCGCGCGATCGCGAAGCGGCTCGAGAGCGCCACGCTGGGCGATCCCGCGGTCGACGGGGTGCGCTGGGGGCCGCTCGCGAGCCGCGGCCAGGTCGAGGACGTGCGGCAGAACCTCGAACGGCTCAAGGCGGGCGCCGAGGTGGTGTACGGCAACCCCGACAAGTTCTCGGTGACCGGCGCCGATCCGAAGCGGGGAGCTTTCTTCCCCGCCGTGTTGCTGCACTGTGGTAACCCGCTCGCGCGCGGCGAGCCGCACGACATCGAAGCGTTCGGGCCGGTGAACACGGTCATGCCGTATGGTTCGGTCGAAGAAGCGATCGAGCTGGCGAAGCTGGGCCGCGGCTCGCTGGTGGGCTCCCTGTTCACCGCGGACGACGCCGTCGCGCGGCAGGTCGTGCTCGGCACGGCGGCCTGGCACGGGCGGCTATTGCTGGTGAATCGCCACAGCGCGAAGGAGTCGACGGGGCACGGCTCCGCGCTGCCCCACTTGGTGCACGGTGGCCCCGGCCGCGCCGGCGGCGGGGAGGAGCTGGGCGGCGTGCGGGCGGTGCTGCACTACATGCAGCGGACCGCGTTACAGGGCCACCCGACCACGCTGGCGCACGTCACCGACGTCTGGATCAAGGGCGCGGCGACCCCGACGGACGTGATCCATCCGTTCCGCAAGCACTTCGAGGAGCTGCACGTCGGCGACACCCTTTTTACGCCGCGCCGAACCGTCACCGAAGCCGACGTGGTCAACTTCGCCGGCATCTCGGGCGATCACTTCTACGCCCACATGGACGACCTGGCCGCCAAGCGCTCGATCTTCGAGCGCCGCGTGGCGCACGGCTACTTCGTGTTGTCGGCGGCCGCCGGGTTATTCGTCGACCCGGGCGAGGGGCCCGTGCTCGCCAACTATGGGCTGGAATCGCTGCGGTTCGTGAAGCCCGTCTACCCGGGCGACACGATCAAGGTGCGGCTCACCGTCAAACAGAAGACCGCCAAGGACACTCCCAAGGACGGCGTGCCGCAGGGCGTCGTGGCGTGGGATGTCGAGGTGACGAATCAGAACGACGAGGCCGTTGCGGTCTACACCATTCTGACGCTGGTCAGACGGAAAGAAGCTTAGACCAGGGACTAGGGCCGGCCTTGGCGCGCCCACTTGCGCGCAGCGGCCTGCTTCGCCGCGACGAACTCCGGTGTCAGCGCCCCAACGAACGGCGCGGCCCGGTCGGGCTTCCCCCAGGCCGCATATAAAAACACCAGCGTTGCGGCAACCTGCTTGATAAAGGCGTGGGTGGGTCCCACTGCCTTGTTGTACGACGCGTAGGCCTCGAGTAGCAGAGGCTCTGCGTCCTCCATACGGCGCTGGAGGATCCGCAGTTCGCCGAGAAGCTGGTTGGCCTCACCGATCATCAGCGGCTCATCGGGAATACTGGCGCGGCGCTGAGCGAGAATGCTCTCGGCGATCGCTGCCGCCTCCGTGGAGCGACCCATCGCGGTCAGGACTCTGGATTGCTGCGCCAGGATCCGGGTCCTTTCCAGAACGCTGACCGATTTGCCTTGCAGTATCTGCAGCGCGGCCATTACCTCGGACAGTGCGCGCGGCCGTTGGCCTTGGGCGAGCGCTACCGAGGACAGGCTGGCGTGGGTGTGAGCCACCATCACATTGTCCGAACCGTTCCAGCGGGTGAAGATCCTGAGCGTGCGCTCGCCGGTCGAATCCGCCTCAACAAAAGCGCCTTTGTGGAGCAGCCGGTTGGTCATTGGTACAACCGGGTCAGGCACGTGCTTTCATTCTCGGCGACCCGCGTGAACTAGCAGAAGGCAGGCCGGGGGCTCGTGCCCCCGGCCGCTGCCGCTGCCGCTGGACGCTCCGGCGCGACACTGCCGTCCGCCGGGCCCGGTCCTGGCTGGTCGTGGCGTACGATTGGAGATACGAGCTGCGGGCGCGCACCGCGCCCGCAGCAGGGAACTGAGCGTCCGTTACCGGCTGTACGAGAGCACGTTCGTCAGGGTACTGCGCACCACCGTCCGGATCTGACTGCGCGCCAGTCCTGCGGCCGTGCGTTTCTCAGCGGTGCCGTAGTGCTTGAGCGTGATGGGATCGGTTTTCGCCGCGAGGTTGTCGAGCGCCGCGTAATTGGCATAGCTCAACGTCACCCCCACGTTCCAGTCTTCCGGCGATTCCGTGGTGGCCTTGCTGAAGAAGCTGTAGCTCGTCAGGATGCCGGCCTTCTTCTCTTCCTCGTAAATCGGCATCAGGTGATCCACCACGTCCGCGTTGTAGGCCGGACCCTGGCCCGGAAGGAGCCGGAAGAGAGTGGTCCGGCTCACCGCCGTGGTGGTGGTCCGAACCGGGGCCTGCTGCGCCGCGGCGGAAGCACCGGTGAACAGCAGCAAAGCGACGAGCGGCGAGAGGGGTGAACGCCTCATCGAAACACCTCCTGGAAAGTTGTGAATCGATCGCGCAGCCGCGCCATCGCGGACCGTCCCCCCCCGACAGCTTCTGCAACCGGGTGACGTGGGAGCGGTCCTGGAGGCCTCGGACCACCCCTCCTATATATCTCCCACTCAGGGACGCGGCAACGCGACAACGCGCTGGACGTGAAGGAGCCGAACGAGTAAGCTGATCCCGGACTCATCCCACACCGAGAGACCAATGCCCATCCGAGCTCTGAGCGGTGCGCTGCTCCTCGTCGTCGCCGTTCACACCGCCGCCGCCCAGCAGCCTGCCGCGGCTCCTGCTCCGGCCGCCGATCCCCGGCTCGACGGGTTCAAGCGCGAGCTGATGGCCGATATCGATGCGCGCGCCACCTTTACCCAGCAGATGGTGGATCAGATCTTCTCCTTCGGTGAGCTGGGCTTTCAGGAATTCGAGACCTCGAAGTACCTGGTCGGCATCCTGCGCCGGGAGGGTTTCACCGTGCAGGAGAACTACCTCGGCATCCCGACGGCGTTCGTGGCCACCTGGGGCTCGGGCAAGCCGGTCATCGGGCTGGGCACGGACATCGACGGGATTCCGCAGGCCTCGCAGAAGCCCGGGGTCGCCTGCCGTTCACCGCTGGTGCCGGGCGCCCCGGGCCACGGCGAAGGCCACAACAGCGGCATGGCCGTCAACATCACCGCCGCGCTCGCCCTCAAGAAGCTCATGGAGCGCGAGCACCTCCCCGGCACCCTCCGGATCTGGCCCGGCGTGGCGGAAGAGCTGGTGGGGACCAAGGCGTATTACGTGCGCGGCGGGTTATTCAAGGACGTGGACATCAACCTCTTCAGCCACGTGAGCAGCAACTTCGGCGTGCAGTGGGGCTCCAGTGACGGCAATGGTCTGATCTCGCTGCAGTACACCTTCCACGGCCAGTCCGCCCACGCCGCCGGCGCGCCGTGGCGCGGCCGCAGCGCGCTCGACGCCGTGGAGCTCATGGACATCGGCTGGAACTTCCGCCGCGAGCACCTCCGCATCACCCAGCGCTCGCATTACGTGATCACCAACGGCGGCGACCAGCCCAACGTCGTGCCCCAGAACGCCACGGTCTGGTACTACCTGCGCGAGCTGGACTACCCCCACATCAGGGAGCTCTGGGCCATCGCCGACTCCATCGCGCAGGGTGCCTCGCTGATGACCGGGACCACGGTCGATCCGGTGCGGGTGATCGGCAGCGCGTGGCCCCAGTACTTCAGCAAGCCGATCGCCGAGGCGATGGCGGCGAACATCCGCACGGTGGGGATGCCGAAGTGGACCGAGGAGGATCAGCGCTTCGCCAAGGCGCTGCAGACCGAGCTCAAGAACGAGCGCATCGTCGGACTCGATACCGGCATGCGCGCGCTGCAGGGTCCGGTCCCGGAAGAACAGAAGCGCGGCGGCGGCTCGGACGACATCGGCGACGTGAGCTGGACCGTGCCGACCGTGACGCTGCGCTTCCCCTCCAACATTCCCGGGTTGCCGGGCCACAACTGGACCGACGCGATCGCGATGGCCACCCCGGTGGCACACAAGGGCGCGACCGCCGGCGCCAAGGCCATGGCGATGACGATGCTCGACATCGTGATGACGCCCAAACTGGTCTCCGATGCCTGGGATTTCTTCGGCAACATCCAAACCAAGGACACCAAGTACCAGCCGCTGATTCGCCCGGGCGACCAGCCCGCGATCGACATGAACAAGGCGACCCTCGACAAGTACCGCGAGCAGATGCGGCCGTTCTACTTCGACCCCAAGAAGTATCCCAACTATCTCGCCCAGCTCGGCATCAAGTACCCGACGGTGCGGGCGGCGGATGGGAGCTGCGGGAGCAGCGCCGTGCCGTAACCCGGCCCAGGCAGTACCTTGGAGGGACTATGACCCATACGACCATCGCCGCCAGCGCAGCGGAACCGACGCCCGCCGAACCCTCGCCCGAGAGCCTTGACAAGGTTCGGGACATCCTCTTCGGCGGACAGATGCGGGCCGTCGAGTCCCGCCTCCAGGGCCTCGAAGCGCGGCTGCTTCAGGCCCAGGAGAATCTCCGCTCCGAGTTCACCCGGCAGATCGATTCCCTCGACGGAGTCGTGCAGAAAGAGGTGAACACCCTTGTCGAGCGACTGACCGCCGAGCGCAACAAGCGCACCGAAGAGCTCAAGGCGCTCGCTTCGGAGCTCAAGGAGGTACTCCGCGAGCACGAGCAGCGCCACTTCCGCCTCGAAGCCACCATGGGAACCGCCGACGCCGAGCTGCGCGAAGGGATACTGCAGCACAGCAAGGCCGTGGCGGCCGACCTCGCCCGGCTCACCGAGCGCCTCAGCGGCGACCTCGAGCAGGCGGTGCGGCAGCTCAAGGACGACAAGACCAGCCGCTCGACCCTCGCCTCGCTTTTCACCGACGTCGCCGCGCGGCTGAATGAGCAAGCCCCCTGAGAGCTTCGGGGTCGCCGACCCCTACGATTCCAGCTCGACCGACTTCGCGGAGCTGCGCGGTTTGCTGCTTGGTGAGGAGCGCAAGCGCATCGCCGCCCTCGAGCGCAAGCTCGATGAGCCGAGCCGGGGCGCCGAGGAACTGGCCGAGCAGCTGCCCGAAGCGGTCGCGCTGCGCTCGGGTCGCGATCGCCAGCTCGCGCGGGCGCTGGCGCCCACCATGGAAAGCGCGATCAGCGAGTCGGTACGCCGCAATCCTCGTGAGATCGCGACCGCGATCTTTCCGGTGCTCGGCCCCGCCATCCGGAAGGCCCTGGCGGAGACGATGGCCGCGCTGGTGGACTCGATCAATCGCGCGGTGGAGCACACCCTCTCGTTCCGCGGCCTCGCCTGGCGCATCGAAGCCTGGCGCACCGGGACGCCCTATGCGCAAGTCGTCCTCAAGCACGCGCTGGTCTACCGGGTCGAACAGCTCTTCGTGATCCACGCCGAGACCGGGTTACTGCTCGCCCACTCGGCCCGCGCGGAGCTCAAGGTCGCGGACGCCGACCTCGTCTCCGGCATGCTCACCGCGATTCAGGACTTCGTGAGCGATTCGTTCAAGCAGGAGGAGGGCGGCGGCGGCCGGCTCCGCACCTTCAGCGTCGGCGAGCTCACCGTGATCGTGGAGCCCGGACCGCAGGCGCTGCTCGCAGCGGTCATCCGCGGCCAGGCGCCGGAATCGCTGCTGCACAAGCTTCAGGATACGCTGGAGACGGTGCACCTCCAGTTCGCCGCCGCGTTCGCGGACTTCCAGGGCGACGCCGCGCCCTTCAACGCCGTCACCGAGCTGCTGGAACCCTGCCTCGAAACCGTACTGAGCCACCAGCAACCTCGGGCTCGCCCGCGTTTCGCCTGGGTTCGCTGGGCGATTCCGTTGCTGCTGCTCGCCGGCTTCCTGGCTTGGCGGGCCTGGCGCGCCCAGCACCGCTTCACCGCGGCGGTGAGCCGGCTCGAGGCCGAGCCGGGAGTCCAGATCGTGACCGCCCGGCGCGGCGGCGGGAGGTGGCACTTCCGCGGCCTCAAGGATCCGCTCGCGACCGAGCCCCGGGTCATCCTCGCCGGACTTGGCGCGGACACCGGCAGCATCGACGCGCGCTGGGAGCCGTATCTCTCCCTCGAGCCCGCGCTCGTCGTTGCCCGTGCGACCCAGGCACTCGCCGTGCCTCGAGGCGTCACGCTGCGGCTCAGCCACGACACGCTGTTCGCGGAAGGCAAGGCGCCGCTCGCCTGGGCGGCACGGGCGGTTTCGCTGCCCCTCATGCCCCCCGGCGTTGCCACGCTCGAGCTGTCCCGCCTCGAAGTGGCGCTCCCCGCCGATCTCGCGCTGCTCAAGGAGCGGATCGAGGGTTCGCTGGTGCTCTTCGACGTTGGCTCGGCGCTGATCCTGCCCGGGGAACGCGCCGCGCTCGACTCGGTGGCCGCGGCCTTCCAAGGATTGCACGCGGGAACCGTCAAGCTCGGCTATCGCACTGAGCTGCGGCTGCTGGGGCGGACCGATCCCACCGGCAGCGATTCACTCAACCGGCAGCTCAGTACCGCGCGCATCGAGGCGGTCAGTGCTCAGCTGGCCCGGCTGGGGATTCCCGGGGATGTTCTGCAAGGCGTCTCGCTCGGCACCACGACCCCTCTGAAAGGACGCGACAGCCTCGATCAGGCCCGTATCAATCGCAGCGTCGCCTTCGACGTGCGGGTCGGCCGGTGATCCAGAAGAAAATCTGCATGGTCGGCGTCTTCGGTACCGGGAAGACCAGCCTGGTGCAGCAGTATGTCCACTCGATCTTTTCGGTCAAATACCACTCGACCGTTGGCGTGAAGATCGATCGCAAAACGCTGGACGTCTCCGGAACCCAGGTGTCGCTGGTGCTCTGGGACCTGGCCGGGAAGGACGCCGAGCAGGACATCCCCCCGAGCTACCTGCGGGGCTCCCATGGGGTGCTCTATGTGGTGGACGGCACCCGCCGCGAGACCTTCGAGCAGCTTCCCCAGCTTCAGGCGCTGGTGCGCGAGGCCGCCGGGACCGTGCCTTCGCTCGTGGCGCTCAACAAGGCCGATCTCACGAGCGAGTGGCGGCTCAGCGCCGCCGACGAGTCCGGGCTCAAGGCCCAGGGGTGGGAAGTGCTGCGCACCAGCGCGAAGACCGGCAACGCGGTGGAAGACGCCTTCAGCTGGCTCGCGCGGGCCACGCTGCAACAGGCTGGGGCCTCGTGACCCCGCTCGAAGTGCCGATCGATTCCTTCGGGCTGACCGATCTCGGCAAGATCCGCAGCATCAACGAGGACCAGTTCCTCATCGCCTCGCTGCGCAAGTCGGTGCGCATCCGGCACACGAGCCTGGACGATCCCGGCCTCGCCAAACGCCTCGCCGGAGTGGAGGCCCAGCTGTTCGTTATCGCCGATGGAGTGGGCGGCCGTCCGGGCGGCGAGCTGGCGAGTACCAGTGCGGTGACCTCGCTGCTCGAGTACGTCGACGAGGCGGTGGCCACCTATCAATCGTTCGGCCCCGATCAGGAGCACGATTTTCTCGCCCGGCTGGAAGGGTCGGTCGAGCGGGCCCACCAGCGCATCCTCGACGAGCACGGCGCGGAGGGGAAGGGACCCGCCACCACCCTGACCATGGTCACGCTGACCTGGCCCCGTGCCTATCTGGTTCACGTGGGGGACAGCCGGGCCTACTACCTGCGGCGCGGCGTGCTCAAGCAGCTAACCCGCGATCAGACCACCGGGGAGTACATGGTGGACGTCGGCGCCTGGACCGAGGAGCAGGCCTCCCGCGCCAAGGTCGCCGCGAATCTCATCAGCGCGGTGGGCGGCTCCGAGATGACGCCCACCGTCGGGCTGATCGACCTGGAACCCGGAGACGTGCTGCTGCTCTGCACCGATGGCCTGACCAAGCACGTCGCCGACGAGCAGATCCGGGCCGTGCTCCAGAGTAACGCCGGCGCTGAAGCAATGTGCCGCACGCTGGTGACCGCCGCCCTGGACGCGGGCGGCTCGGACAACGTCACGGTCATCGTGGCGCGAACCGGAAGCTGAGGAGCTTCAGGGCCGCCGCAGCCCGGATTCGTGGATCCCGCGCTCGTGCGGCGTGGCCAGATCGCCTCGCTCGAGGGGCCGGAACGCGAGATCGATGGCGAGATAGAGCAGCTTGGTGTGGGGGAATACCAGAATCGGCGTGAGAATCGCGAGCGCACCGCACCCGATCGCCAATCCGGTCCACGGCACCCGGGGCCAGGTGATCCAGAGCGCCGCCCCGAAGACCAGAGCGAAGCATCCCTCGGTCAGGAACAGGTTGATCGTGTAGCTCCCGATCCAGTAACCCGGCTCGTCGCGGTCGAGATGCAGGCCGCAGCTCGGGCAGGAGGGAGCGACCGTAAACCAGCTCAGCATGATGGGGCGGCCGCCGCAGGCCGGGCAGCGGAGCCGGAGCGCACGCGCGAAGAGCGTCCGCGCGCGAGGCAGGGGCGGGGAAGGCGAGTCGGCTTTAGCGCCGTCCCGCACTATCGGTCTTCTGGGGCGCAAGGACATAGAGCAGATAATCCGCGCGCTTACGGTCCTCCCTGGCGGGCCTCAGCCGATCGAGCTCTTGCACCGGCAGCGCCGTCACCACCAGCACGCTCGCCTGCGGCGCCCGACGCCGCGCCCGCTCGGCGGTGCCGAGCCTGAAGTCACTGTGGAACGACCCGTTGTAGTGGACGACCAGCCACCCCGGCCGCCACACCCGCGCCACCGATTCCCCCATCGTCTCGTCCTTGATGCACTGCGCCTGATACATCCGCGTCAGACGCAGTTTGGGGTCTTCCACTGGCGCGGCGGCCGGGCCGTGCCCCGACAGGTCACCCATGGCTTTGATGAAGTTGTCGTAGTAATTGTCCTCGGGGCAATCGAGGGCCGCGGCAACCTGGCTGCGCCTGCCGGCGGCGAGCGTGTCGAGTGCGCCGAGCCCGCCCCGGCTCACCAGCGACGCGAGCGGACGCGGGACGTTGCTCGCCAGCACGGACCAGTGCCGCGATCGCGCCAGCTCGACCAGCGGCCGGTAATCGCCCGGATAATTCTTCCAGGGGCGTGCGCCGGCAAGGAAATCGCCTTCGCTGGTGGTCCCGGTGAGGTAGCCGTCGAGAGCCGGCTGCACGTCTCGCTCGAACATCTCCAGCGCGACGACCACCGAATCGCGCCGCCGGGCAATGCCCTCCAGCAGCGCGAGCTCCATGCGGTGGGTCGCCGGATCGTCGTGCTGCTCACCCACGAAGACGAGATCCGCCGCCGCCACGCGCGCCGTCAGGGCTTCGAAGTCGATGAAGGCTTTGTGGTGGGTGTCGTAGACGCGGTGGGGGACGTAGCTGGGAACCGAAGCCTGCCCGGCCAACGGCGCGCTCGAGCAGATGGCCGCCATCACCACGATGGCCACCCGTTCGCCGTTCACCGTTCGCCGTTCACGCCGTTAGAGGGGAAGTTCGTCCCGCACCAGGACCAGTATCGCCGCCTGCGGCACCACCAGATAGCGCTTTTCCTCGAAACGGATTTCCACCGCGGCTTTGCGGAAGAAGATCGCGTGGTCCCCGACCCGAGCCTGCATCGGCTTGAAGCGCGGGGTTTTCTCTTCGGCGCGCCACGGCTCGTCCTCGAACGCCGCGGGGTCCGGGATCGGGTCTCCCGGGCCGGTGGCGATAATCAGGCCTTCCTGGACCTGCTGCGTGTCGACGGCCGTGGCGGGGAGATAGAGCCCGACCTTGGTGCGCTCCTCACCCTCTTCCGGCGCGATCAGGACGCGATCGCCGGCGACGAAGAGCTTCTTCGGGGGAATGTCCATGCGGTCAGTCCTGCTCGTGGATCGTGACCACCTCCACGACCCTGAGCTTGCGAGTCATCGTCGGGAGCCTGAGACTCACCTCTTCGCCCGGCTTGCGATCCTTGAGCGCGCGTCCCAGCGGCGACGCGAGCGAGATGTGCCCCGCATCGATGTCCATCATCTCCGCGAGCACCAGCACGTAGGTGTCCTGGTCACCGCTGCCAAGGTCCTCCACCACCACTCGGGAGCCCAGTCCGACCCGGTCGCGCGGGGCCTCGGTGTTGGCGAGCTGCGCCAGTTGCGCCAGCCGTTGATGCAGCTGCCCCAGCCGCGCCTGAACCAGCTGCTGCCGCTCCAGGGCAGCCTTGTACTCGGAGTTCTCCCGCAAATCACCCATCGCCACTGCCGTGGCGATGGCCTGGGGTAGCGTCACCGTAAGCTCCCGGCTCAGCTCCTCGATTTCCTTGCCCAGCTTCTCCCGCATCTGCTCGATCATTTCCGGCCACAAAAAAAGAGTCGGCCCGGCGCGCGAGCACCGGGCACGGGAAGATTCGGTGGATGAAAGATACTGCGGCGCCCGGTATTTTGCCCCGGGACTCCCGATTGGAGCACTGATGACCAGGGTAGCGATGGTGGCCCTCGGGGCCGCACTGCTGTTGCCGAAACCCGCCCCTGCGCAGGCCGGCTCACCCGCCGGCGCGATTCCCCTCGAGCGGCTGCAGGCCCGGCGCCAGGCCCTCATCGCGCGGCTCCGAACCGGCGTTGCCGTCATCAGGGGGGCCTCGGAGCTCTCCGACGATCCGCCCGACTCGCAGTACCCCCAGGCCACCGACTTCCGTCAGGACAACGATTTCTTCTATCTGACGGGTCTCGAGACCCGGGACTCCTGGCTGCTCGTCACCGCGACGGACTCTCTCCACGGCGAGGTCCACCTTTTCATCCCGCCGCGCAATCCCGTGGAGGAGCGCTGGACCGGCCCCAAGTTGGGCCCGGGGTCCGAGGCCGCCGTCGCGACCGGCCTTCCGGTCGAGAGCATCCATTCGGCCGACTCGGTGCAGTTCTATCTGCGGCGGGCCCTGGCCCAGCTGGGCCGAGGCGGACCGGTCACCTTCTGGTTTCGGCACACCGAGCGCGATACCAAGCCCGACTTCGTGCGCGACCTGGCGCTCAACGGTTACAACGTCATCGCCCAGGACCTGCTGCCGGTGCTGGGCGCGCTGCGCTCGGTCAAGGATGACGACGAGATTCGGCGGCTCACCAGGGCGGTGGAGATCTCGACGCAAGGCCATGTCGCGGCGATGCAGTTCGCCAAGCCCGGCGCCTATGAATACGAGATCGAGGCCGTCGCCGAGCAGACCTTTCATCGGCTCGGCGCGGAACGGGTGGGCTATCCCAGCATCGTCGGGTCCGGATTCAACAGCACGGTGCTGCACTACGACGTAAATCGCCGGCAGACCCAGGCCGGTGACCTCATCGTCATGGATATGGCGGCGGAGTTCGGCTATTACAGCGCCGACGTCACCCGTACCATCCCGGTGACGGGCAAGTTCACTCCCCGTCAGAAGGCGATCTACGAGCTGGTGCTGGGCAGCCAGCAGGTGGCGATCGATTCGGTGCGGCCGGGGATCACCCTGCGCGAGCTGGACGCGATCGCCCGCAAGTACATGACCGAACACTCCGGCGACCTCTGTGGCGCTGGCGGTTGCACCAAGTACTTCATCCACGGGCTGTCGCACTGGATCGGCATGGACGTTCACGATCCTGGCGGAGCGCGGCCGCTCGCGCCCGGCATGGCTTTCACCGTCGAGCCCGGGATCTACATCCCGGAGGAGTCCCTTGGCGTGCGCATCGAGGATGACGTGCTGTTGACGGCGAATGGGGCCATTTTGCTCTCCAAGGGCGCTCCGCGGACCGCGGCGGACATCGAGCGAATCATGGCGGTGCGGCGTTGACCCATCTCCAAGCCGCAGCTAGCTTTGCGCCGGACCGCTCGCGGGTCACCCCAACCCCAGGAACGCATACGTGATGGAGACGAGACAGGGCCATCTCGCTCGACTCGCCCGCCTCAGTCCGTTCTGCCTCCCGCTGCTCCTGCTCCTGGCCGGTTGCGCCCACAACTATCCGCAGACCACCCTGCTCCCCCGCGGCGATTTCGCGCGGCTGGTGGACAGCCTGTTCCGTACCACGGTCTGGTGGGCCATCGTCGCCTTCGTCCTGGTGGAGGGCGCGCTGCTCGTCGCGATCTACAAGTTCCGCGGCCGGCCCGACGATCCCGAGCCGCGCCAGGTGCACGGCAACACGGTGCTCGAGGTGGTGTGGACCATCATCCCGGCCTTCATTCTGGTGATGATCGCGGTTCCGACCATCAAGACCATCTTCAAGACTTCCGACTACGCCACCGGCGAGGTGATTCAGGTCGAAGTCATCGGGCACCAGTGGTGGTGGGAGTTCCGCTACACCGGGCTCGGCGTGGTGACGGCGAACGAAATGCACGTCCCGGTCGGCAAGACCGTCAACCTGCGGATGACCACGGCGGACGTGATCCACAGCTTCTGGGTGCCGCAGTTCGCCGCCAAGCGCGACGTCTTTCCGGGCCGCCATAACCCGCTCTGGTTCAAGGCCGAGGTCACCGGCACCTTCACGGGCCAGTGCGCCGAGTTCTGCGGCACCCAGCACGGCCGCATGGGACTCCGGGTCATCTCCGAGACGCCCGAGGAATTCGCCGCCTGGGTCGAGCGCCAGCGGGTGGGCTCGCCGCTGGTGAACGGCGGCAAGGTGGCGCGCGATACCACCCAGCCGGCCGACACGCTGATGACGAAGGGGCTGGCCACCTTCAATGCCGGCGGCTGTATCGGCTGCCACGCCATGATGGGCGCGGCCACCTCGGGCGTGATGGGGATGAAGGGCCCCAACCTGAGTCACGTCGGCAGCCGCGCCAGCATCATCGCCGGCTGGCTCGACAACACGCCCGAGAACCTCCGGAGGTGGCTCAGCAATCCGGACTCGGTCAAGCACGGCACGCTGATGGTGCTGCCCCGCAAGCTCACCGACGCGGAGATCACGCTGCTGGTGGCGTACCTCCGCGCGCACCAGTAGGGATCGCGCCATGGCCACTTCGGTTCTCGATCACGCCCCAGCGATCCACGCCGAAAAGACGGGGATCTGGAGCTGGATCACCACGGTCGATCACAAGCGGATCGGAATTCTCTACGGCACCACCGCCTTCATCTTCTTCCTCATGGGCGGGATCGAGGCGCTGATCATGCGCCTCCAGCTGATGAAGCCCGACAATACGCTGGTGAGCGCTGAGACGTTCAACTCCCTGTTCACCATGCACGGCACGACCATGATCTTCCTCGGGATCATGCCGCTGTCGGCGATGTTCTTCAACTTCTTCATCCCGCTGCACATCGGCGCGCGCGACGTGGCCTTCCCGCGGCTCAACGCCTTCAGCTACTGGGTGTTCCTGCTGGGCGGCCTCTTCATCAACTTCAGCTTCCTGCTCAACGCGGCGCCCAACGCCGGCTGGTTCGGCTACGCCAACCTCACCGAGAATACCTACTCCCCCGGGCTCAACACCGACTTCTGGGTACTCGGCCTGCAGATCCTGGGCGTCGCCTCCATGGCGGCGGCGCTGAATTTTTTCGTCACCATCGTGAACCTGCGCGCCCCGGGCATGAAGATGCTCCGGATGCCGATGTTCGTCTGGATGAGCTTCATCACCCAGATGCTGCTGCTGCTCGCCTTCCCGGTGATCACGGTGGCGCTGGTATTCCTGATGATGGACCGGCACTTCGGCAGCCACTTCTTCCTGCCCGAGGGCGGCGGCGATCCGATTCTCTGGCAGCACCTCTTCTGGATCTTCGGGCACCCCGAGGTCTACATCCTGATCCTGCCCGCGATGGGCA
>CAYNNS010000047.1:0-1995 GCA_964398345.1 uncultured Gemmatimonas sp.
GAGCTGGTGCTCGACCGCCGGCTCGCCGACCGGCGTATTTACCCCGCCATCGACATTCAGCGCAGCAGCACCCGCAAGGAAGAACTGCTCATGGACAAGGACGAGCTCAACCGCGTCTTCCTGCTGCGCAACTTCCTGGCGGACATGCCGCCGGTCGAGGCGCTGGAATTCCTGATCGAGCGCATGAAGCGCACCAAGACCAACAAGGAATTCTTCGCGACGATGAATCAGTAGGCCGCGTGGGCATCCCCGCCACGGGCCGCATCCTCGCAGTGGACTGGGGCGAGCGCCGCTTTGGCCTCGCGCTATCCGACGCTGCCCAGCTGATCGCCAGCCCGTTGACGACCCTGACCCGGAGAGCCGGAAAGCGTTTTCCGATGCCGGCCTTTCTCCCGCTCGTCACCGCGCATCGACCCGTGGGCCTGGTGGTGGGGCTGCCGCTGACGGACGGAGGGACGGAGGGACAGTGGGGCGGTGAGGTCCGTGCGCTGGCTAGCTTGCTTGGCGCTCGAACCTATCTGCCCGTGGAACTGGTGGATGAGCGGATGACCACCGCCCGGGCGCTCGCCGCCATCAAGGAGCAGGGTGGCTCGACCCGGGGTCGCAAGGGGGATGTCGACGCTCTCGCCGCCGCGGTGCTGCTCCAGCATTTCCTCGAATCCCGCCGCCACGCACGAGCATGAGGGTCCCTCCACTGCGGCTTGCCGTGTTGCTGCCGCTCGCAGCCTGCGGCGCCGTCCCGGGGCCGGGCACCGAGCTGGTCACCATCCCGCCTGGGGCCACGCTGCCGGCCGTGGCGGACAGCCTCGCGGCCCACCACATCATCTCCTCCCGCAGCTGGTTCCGATTGCTCGCGCGGGTAACCCGGCGCGAGCGCAAGCTGCAGTCGGGAACCTATGCCCTGCACCGCAGCGAGGGCAGCATCGCGGCGCTCCGGACGCTCACCAGCGGCGGCGCCCTCCTGATTCGGGTGACGGTACCGGAAGGATTCACGCTGCAGGACATCGCGGCCACCGTCGAGCGCGCTCTCGGTATCCCGCGGGACAGCCTGCTCGAGGCCACGCGCGACAGCGCGCTGCTGCGCGAGTTCGCGATCCCGGCGGAGTCCTTCGAGGGCTTCCTCCGCCCGGAGACCTACCTGTTCGCGAAGGGCGTCTCGGCGCAGCGCGTCATCCGGGAGCTGGCCACCACGTTTCAGAACGAGTGGGACCCGTCCTGGGACGCCGCGGCGCGCGCCCGCCACCTCGATCGCAAGGGGCTCGTGACCCTGGCCAGCATTATCGAAGGCGAGGCTCGGGCCGATTCGGACCGGGCCCTGATCGCCGCCGTGTTACTCAACCGGATCGAGCACGGCATGCCCTTGCAGGCCGATGCCACGATCCTCTATGCGATGCAGCTCGCCAGGGGCGACCGGAAGACGCGGCTCTACGAGAAGGACTACGCCTATCCTTCGCCTTACAATACCTATCTCCACCCCGGCCTTCCTCCCGGTCCGATCGGGGCACCGAGTCGCAAGAGTCTCGTAGCGGTCGCGAGCTCGCCGCCGGCACCGTATCTGTATTACGTCGCGGGACCGGACGGACGCCACATTTTCTCCCGAACCTATGCCGAGCACTTGAGGGCAGTGGCCCGGCTGCGCCGCCGATGATTACGGCACCGGATCCGCCTGAGCTGCGACGCGATGAAGTCCGGCTGGTGGCGGCGGTCAGCGTGCTTCTCGCTCTTGGCCTCGCCTGGCTCGCGGCCACGCAATACCGCTTTGACGGAGACACCGAGCACTACGTCACCATGGCGCGAGAGATCGCCAGCTGGAAGGGGCTCCGGGAAGGCCACTGGCTGCACCGGCTCTTTCCCCCTGGTGCTCCGTTGCTGCTCTCACCCGCGGCGCTGCTGTTTCACGGATCCTTCGCGGCGATCAGTCGCTGGGCCGCCGTGCTCGGCAGTTTGGTCTTTCCCCTCACCTGGTACTACGTGAGGCGCCGCAGCGCCTGGCAA
>CAYNNS010000047.1:2005-15781 GCA_964398345.1 uncultured Gemmatimonas sp.
CGCAAGATCACGGCATGTCGAGGAGGCGAATCCGGCTGCTCGTACTGGTGGTCGTCAACCTCGCCGCTTACGCCGTCATGATCGCTGTCCATGAGCTGCTGCACGCGGGTGCGATCCTCACGCTCGGCGGCAGCCCGACCTTTGGACTGAAGTTGCCGCTGGCGGCCTACTGCACGGCGCCGGGCCAGCTTTTCACACCCGTGGGCTATATGGTCATCGCGCTCACGCCACTGGGCGTGCTGACGGTCTTCGGGTTCCCCGTCACCTGGTACTTCGGGGGGCGCCGCAGCGCCTGGAAAGCCTGGCCGGTCGCGATCCTTACGGTCGGTTCGATCCCGTTTCTCACCCTGGTGACCGACAACCCGATGTCGGATGCCATGTTCCTGGCAGTCACGGTGGCACTCCTGATCTGGGCTGAGCAGCAGGAGCGTCGTGCGCGAATCGGGGGCCGGGTGGGCTGGGGAAACACGGTGCTGGGGTGCGTCCTGCTCGTGGCCATGCCGGCGGTGCGCAGCGTGGGCATCATCGCCATCGCAGCGGCCGGACTGGCCCTTGGGTTCCGTCTGGCGCTTCGGAAACCTGGTGAGAAGAGGCTAACGCTGCAGGAAGCTCTCCCGTTCCTGGTGGCGCTCGGCGTGATGGTGTTCTCCTATGCTGTGCTGAAGCGGGAACGCGGGTACATGTCGACATTTGCGTTGGCCAATCCGATGCGGCCGGATCAGGGACCCGCCACGCTGACCCAAATCCTGACTCGGCCGGCACGCGAGATCGTTTCGGAGCTCAACAATGCGATCCTGCTGATGCTGCCCCGCGTGCCGCTGAGATTGACCTGGTCCACTCCGTTTCTGCTCATCATTCCCACTGCGCTGGTCGGCTGGTGGCGGGAGCTTCGCGCGGCCGGCCGTTTTGCGGCGCTGTATGGCGCCGGGTATCTGATGTTTCTGTTGATCTGGTCCTTCGTCCTCGGGCCGCGATACCTGCTAGGAGTCGTCCCCTTGCTCTGGGTCTTCCTCTTTGGTGGCATCGAGGTCTTCGCCCGCGCGATCCGAGAGGACCGCCAGGGGTTCCGCTTTTCGGTGTTCGGGTGTGCCGCTGCGGGCATTCTTGGTCTGTGCTTGCTCCGCGTCGGACTCCTTCCCGGAAAGTTTGGACTGCAGAACGGGGCTTCCCTGATCGTCTGGCTCGGCATTGCCACCGGACTCGCGCTCGCATGGGGACCGCTGGTCCGCTTCGCTCGCCGGGTTACGCTCCCCGCGGTACGCTCACTGGCTACCCTGGCCGCGGTGGCCTTCGCGCTCGTGTCGATCGCGACGATCGGTCCGCTGGTCGTCCGCCGTGCGAGAGGCACGCTGCCGCTCTGGGGGCCGCAAAAGTCTCTGGACGTTGCGACGCGGTGGATTGACTCGCAGCTGCCGCCCGACGCGCTGATTCTCACGAGCTTTCCCACCCGGGTTCGTTTTGTTACCGGGCGACCCACGCTGACGTTGCCCTACACGAGCGCCCCGGAACGGTACCTGGCGCTCGAGCGAGCCGCGCCCCAGTATCTGCTGATCGTCGAACACGACACCACGTGGACGCTGCCGAACGACGACATGAAGTTCGCTATCCTTCAGAAGCTGTTTCCCGAACGCTGGAGCCTCGTGCAGCATCTGGACGATGCCAGTATCTATGCGTTCAGACCCCGGCCCTGAAGGGCCGAGCTTCCACTTCTGGATCACCGCAGCGTTCGTCGTCTTCTGATTCACGCCGTGCCGCCTCTCCTCACCTTCCCAGTTTGCTGGAGCACCTGGCCTCAGGAAATCACCCACTCCTTCAGGTGAGCCATCTGGAGTTGGAGGCGAGGGTGTGTTCTGTGTGCAGGCATCTAGGTGGTGACATCATCAGCTCGTTGTGATCATGCGATCGACCGCGACAGCGTTGGTTGCCGCCAAAGCTCACCGAAGTGCCTGACCACGAGGGGATGCGATGGCCAAGCCGGAAATCTCTGTCATCTTCCCAGTCTTCAATGAACGGGAGAATCTGGAGACTCTGGTATCCCGGGTGGACCCTGTTCTGACACAGGTATCGAACGGGAACTTCGAGGTTGTTTTCGTCGACGACGGCAGCCGGGATGGCTCTGCCGAGATGCTCGATGGCATCAGCGGTGGCGATAACCGGCATAAGGTCATTCACTTCTCCCGAAATTTCGGACATCAGGCCGCATTGCAAGCCGGTCTCGATGCGGCAACGGGACGCTGCGTCGTTCTGATGGATGCCGATTTGCAGGATCCGCCCGAGCTGGTCGCGAGCTTCATGGAGAAGTGGCGGGAGGGCTACGAAGTCGTTTACGCGGTGCGCAAGCGTCGCAAAGAGGGACTGTTGAAGCGGATGGCCTACAGCGTCTTTTACCGGACGATGCGCTGGATCGCCGAGATCGACACGCCTCTGGATGCGGGTGACTTTTGCCTAATGGATCGTCGAGTGGTCGACACGTTGGTTGCCCTGCGCGAGCGTAACCGGTTCCTGCGCGGACTGCGGAGCTGGGTGGGGTTCCGGCAGGCCGGCATCGAGTACGAACGGTCGGCACGCAACGCCGGCGAGCCCAAATATACGCTCCGCAAGTTGATCGGCCTCGCGATATCCGGATACGTAGGGTTCTCCTCCATGCCGCTTCGGCTCGCCGCGTGGCTTGGGGTCACGACTGCGACCGTCGGCTTCGGACTGGGCGTCTGGGCGATACTGAGCAAATTATTGAACCCCAACGTTCCCCCCGGATGGGCTTCGACGGCTGCAGTCATCTTCTTTATTGGCGGGCTGCAGCTGACGATGCTGGGTGTCATTGGGGAATACCTCGGCCGCGTTTACGAAGAGGTTCGCATGCGCCCGTTGTATATCGTGAGCTCTCGAGTCGGGTTTGCCGATTCCCCGAGCACACCCTGATGCGCGAGGAATTCGCACGACAATACGGGAACCTCGAGCAATGGCACTGGTGGTTCCGGGGACGGCAGCGTGTCATCGAAGCCCTGCTCGACCGGAAACTGCCAAGAGTCGAATTTCGCAACATTCTGTCGGCGGGGTGTGGACCGGCCGACGGCCTCGGCTGGCTGCTTCGCTACGCAGGCCCGCGAGGACACGTCCTCGGCGCCGACATCGAACCTCGGCATGCGCCCCAGGACAACGGGCGAATCGAATTCATCGTTAGCTCACTCAATGCAGTGCCTCTCGCCAGCGCCGCGTTTGATCTTGTGCTGGCGCTGGACGTTCTCGAACATCTGGATGACGATCGCGGCGCCTTACTGGAAGCGGTGCGCCTGGTCCGGCCCGGTGGGCTGTTGGTGATTACGGTGCCTGCGCTCCCGAGCCTGTGGGGCGGCCAGGACGTCGTGAGCGAACATCGCCGCCGCTACACCAGGGGAACCTTGGTCACGTTGTTCCAGAAGGCAGGGCTCGCGGGAGTTGAGGTGCGCTACTTCAATACTCTCCTGTTTCCATTGGCCGCGGCGGTCCGCTGGTCCCGGCGTGCTCTGGGACTGAGCAACCGACCCCGCAGCGACTTCGAGGACAATCGGCCAGGCGTGATGAACGAAGTCCTCGCGCGCGTGTTCGGCGCCGAGCGCCACGTGATCGATCGCCTGCCCCTGCCGATCGGAGTCAGTCTGCTGGCGACCTACGAGCGCGCCCCGCAATGAGTCGCTCCGCCACGTCGCCCTTCCTCGCGGGGCTCTTCCTGCTTTGCTCTCTGGCCCAGCTGCTGCTCTATCGCGATTCCTTTGATACCAAACCCTCGCAGGACGATTTCATTTCGCTGCATCAAATTGAGCGTGGAGAACAACAAGGCGCCCTCACCTTCTTCAGGGCAAGCGACGTCGGCGACTACCGTCCCCTGCAGAACCTTACCTTTTGGGCCTTCGGACGCGGCGCCAAACACCGAATCATTCCATCGTTGCGGATTCTGCATTTCCTGAGCTTTGCCGTGTATGCCGGCGTTGCCTTCCTGTGGATCTATTCGCTTCGGTTGACTCGGACTGCCTCGATTGCCGCAGCCCTCGTTCTTTTCTTTCATCCAGTGCTCGCCGGCCCACTTGCCGGCCTCGATAACTACTCGAGATTCGTCGTGAGTGCCCTGGTCTGGCTCGGGGCGTGGTTGACGTTCCGCTTGTCCAACACCAGACCGCTACTCACCATCGTCCTGGTTTCGATTTGCCTCGTGGTTGGGCTTGGGTACATGGAATATGCCGTCGGATTGATTCCTCTGGCGGTGCTCGGAATGGCCTGGCGAGTCGAGCGGCGCCGACTCCTCTACGCCGCCGTTATGGGCGCCGCCCTGGCAGCGGTCCTCGCGGCCTACTTCCTGGTGCGGATCTCGGGTGCCGTCAGCACTTCGTCCGGGGCTGGGTACGTCTCCCGCTCGCCATTGGTCTGGGCGAAGAATGCGGGGATAATCACGGCCGCAACCCTGTTTTTCGGAAACACCGTCCCGGTGATGCTCACCCATACAAGAACGGCGCTGGCTTGGCTTGGCGGGAACGTGCTCGTGACCTTCCTGGCCTTGAGTTATGGGCTCTGGATCATCCAGCGTAGTCCGGAACGCGGCCGCATTGCAGTGTCACCAGTGATCCTCGTCATAGCACTCGCGCTGACGCTCTTCCCGGTGGTGCTCATGATGCACATTTCTGAGATCTATCTGACCCAGGTCGTTTTGGGCTTCGCCCTCGTCGTAGGTGTTGCGGCCGAGGGCTGGTTGTTGGCGCCAAGGCTACTCCAGCTGGGGGGGGGCGCCTTTGCTGCCGCTGAGCTCGTTCTCGCCGTGAATGCGGTAGAACACAAGATTGCCGGTATCAATGAGGCGGGACAGCGTACGGACGCAATGATGCGGGATCTGCTCCGAAGAATTCCGGCTGGCCGGGACGCGGGGAGGGTCGCGATGATATTCGCGGCCCCTGACGGAAAAGGCTATTCCGTATTCTCGCGGACTGATGACGATCTGGTGCAGACCGGTTACGCCACCGAAGCCTTCCACTGGTTTCGGCCCGAACAACCGATTCGGCTCGATCACCTGGTGGTTGCGAAGGCCGCTGAAGTCAATTTGAGCGACTATGACGCGGCCTTTCTTTGGGACTCCGCAGCGGGGGCGTTTACCCGCCTCGCGCCTGACCGCAAGCCCTGAGAGCGCTCCTCTTTCACTCCCTGGCCGTGGTCCAGAAGGGACGCTGTAACCGGAACGCAAAACGGAAGGACCCCAGCCATAACGCGGCGTTGATCGTGAGAAAGTGTCGGACCGCCCCGGCGAGCCTCCCAATCAGGGGAATACGCTTGAACAGCCCGGCCGCGATCCCGAGCCCGTAGAAGCCGAGCTGCGCTCCAAGCAGCCAGCGGAAGACGCTCGACCTGAACGGCCGCAGGACGAGCAGCGCATTGGCGAGGAGCGCGAGCAGCAACAACCAGGGACCCAGCCAGCGCAACACCTTGTGCGAGAAGTAGGCGACCGCCTGCATCCCCCGCAGCGGTGAGAGCAGGCGCCAGGTCAGGAACAGGGCCTGCCAGTCCCCGGCGCCGATCCGAACCCGGCGCCGGAATTCCACGCTGAGCTCATCGGGCACCGACTCATGAGCACGGGCTTCCGGCACGAAAAACACCTTCCCGCCGTGCCGGAGCTGCATGAGCATCGGAATCAGGAAATCATCGACCACCGCGTTCGAAGGCAGTGCCTGATAGCGATCTCGACGAAAGGCGTAGATAGCCCCGTTTGCGCCGAGCACACACCCGAAGCGTGATTCGAGTCGTTTGAGCCAGCTCTCGTACCGCCAATAAAAACCCTCGGCGCTTTCCCCCGATGCACCGGGAAGCAATTCAAGTTCACCGACCACAGCGCAGGCCGCAGGCAGGTGTTGCAGCGCTGCCACGAGTTCACGAACCGCATCACTCGAAAAGAAGGTATTGGCGTCGGTCATAACGATCACCTCACCCTCGGCCGCGGAAATGAGATCGTTCACGACACTGGCCTTGCCCCTGCGGATTGGGAAGTCGTGCAGCTTGACGATCGGAGCGCCGAGCCCGAGAACTCTCGGGCTCGTACCATCAGTGGAGCCATCGGATCCGACCAGTACCTGCAAGCGATCCGGGGGATAATCGAGGCTCAGCAGGTTTTGCACACGCGCTTCGATGACGGGAGCCTCATTGAAGGCGGCGAGCACTACGCTGACGGTCGGCCACTCGGCCAACGTCTTGCCCGTGCTGCGCTCGCGCGAGAGCCGCGTAAGGAGCCACAAGAGCGCCGGGTATCCAAGATAGGAGTATCCGACGAGGCCCAGGGTCACGAGCGAGATCAGCTCGAGGACGGGGCCGGTGCTCATGCCGGAGAGGGGATCATTCAGGTTGAAATAAAACCGGCTTGTTGAAAGCAGGAAGCCTGCCACTTAGCCTCCATTATGGCAGCGATCCGGATTGTCGAGGTGGGTCCGCGGGACGGCCTGCAGAGCGTGACCGGTTTCGTCCCGACCGACGTGAAGATCGCCTTCGTCGACGCGCTGTCGCAGTGTGGTTTCGTCGAAATCGAGGTTTCGTCGTTCGTGAGTCCGCGCTGGGTGCCCCAGCTCGCCGACGCGCGCGAGGTGTTCGCCGGCATCACCCGCAAGCCCGGAATTACCTACATGGCGCTGGTCCCCAACGAGGAAGGCCTGGAACGGGCGCAGGAGGCGAGGGTCGACAAGATCGCCGTGTTCACCGCCGCGAGCGAGACCTTCAGTCGCAAGAACACCAATGCCTCCATCGCCGAGACACTGCGCCGCTTCAAGCCGGTGATCGCGACCGCCGATGTTCCAGTGCGCGGCTACATCTCCACCGCCTTCCACTGTCCTTATGAAGGGCCCATCGCACCCAGGCAGGTGCTGCCGATCGCGCAAGCGCTGATCGACCTGGGGTGCGCGGAGCTCTCGATCGGCGACACCATCGGCAAGGCTGTCCCGGAGGAAGTGACTCGACTGTTCGAGCTGTTGCTGTCCGCCGGAACGCCTGACCGCCTGACCGCCCATCTGCACGACACTTTCGGCCACGCCGTCGCCAACGCCCGCGCCGCGAACGCGCTCGGTATCACCACGTTCGACGCGAGTACCGGCGGCATCGGTGGCTGTCCTTACGCTCCAGGGGCTTCGGGCAACGTCGCGACCGAAGCGCTGGTCGCAGCATTTCCCAATCAGACGAGCCTGGACCCCGATCGGCTCGCCGGGGCCGCCGAGTTGGTGCGGCCTTATATTCACGCCCCGTGAACAAGGTCTTCCCCGACGCCCGCGCCGCCTGCGCCGACATTCCCGACGGCGTCACCATCTTCGTCGGCGGGTTCGGGCTCGCCGGGGTGCCCGAGGAATGCATCGCCGCGTTGCGCGACCTCGGCCCCAAGCGGCTCACCATCGTCTCCAACAACGCCGGGACCACCGATTACGGTCTGGTCCACCTGCTCAAGAACCAACAGGTGGCGAAAATGATTTCGAGCTACGTCGGCGAGAACCAGGTCTTCGAGCAGCGGATGCTGTCGGGCGAGATTCAGGTCGAGCTGGCGCCGCAGGGGACCCTCTCGGAGCGGATCCGTGCCGGCGGCGCCGGCATTCCTGCGTTCTATACTCCCACTGGCGTCGGCACCCAGGTCGCCGAGGGGAAGGAAGTGCGGGAATTCGAGGGACGGCGCTTCGTGATGGAGCGCGCGATCCGCGGGGATTATGCGCTGGTCAAAGCCTGGAAGGGCGATCGCCTCGGCAACCTGGTGTACCGCAAGACCGCCCGCAACTTCAACCCGATGATGGCGATGGCCGGCCGGATCACGATTGCCGAGGTCGAGCAGCTCGTCGAGCCCGGCGAGCTCGAGCCCGATCTGGTCCACACCCCGGCCATTTTCGTGCAGCGGATCTTCCAGGCGAAGGCGCCGTCTCACCTGATCGAGCGCCGTACCGTGCGGAAGCGGCCGTGAGCGACAACCGCGACGTGATCGTCCGCCGCGCCGCGCGCGAGCTGCTGCTGCTCACCGAGGCAACCGGCTACTACGTCAATCTCGGCATCGGCATGCCGACCATGATTGCGGATTGCGCCCCGGAAGGGGTGCCCTTCGTGCTCCACTCGGAAAACGGGATGCTCGGCGTGGGGCCGTATCCACTCGAGGGGGACGAGGACCACGACCTGATCAACGCCGGCAAGGAAACCGTCACCGAGCTGCCCGGCACCAGCTACTTCGACAGCGCGACCTCGTTCGCGATGGTGCGCGGCGGCCACGTCTCGCTGACCATTCTCGGCGGGATGCAGGTCTCCGAGCGCGGCGACCTCGCCAACTGGACGATCCCCGGCAAGATGGTCAAAGGCATGGGCGGCGCGATGGACCTCGTCGCGGGCGCGCGCCGGGTAATCGTGATCATGGAGCACTGCGCCCGGGACGGAAGTCCCAAGATTCTCACACGCTGCTCACTGCCGTTGACGGGGGAACGCTGCGTGGACCGCGTGATCACCGAACGCTGCGTGCTCGATGTGACTCCGGAGGGGCTCAGGCTCGTGGAGCTGCTGCCGGGCTGGACGCGTGAGCAGGTTCAGGCCAGTACCGAACCCGCGCTTCTCTAAAAGGCCCTGCGAAGCGATGATCGAAGGCAAAACGATATTCATCACCGGCGGCGCGGGATTCATCGGCTCGGCGCTGATCGGTCGTTTGATCGAACGCAACACGATGATCGCTTTCGATAACCTCTCCAGGAACGCGCTCCAGACCAAAGACTTCCGCAACCATCCGAATCTCAGGCTGGTCGAAGGGGACGTGCTGGACTCCGAGGGGTTGCGCAAGGCCATGCACGGCGCCGACATCGTCGTGCACTGCGCGGCCGTTGCAGGGATCGATACGGTGATCAAGAGCCCGGTCACCACGATGCGGGTCAACATGCAGGGCTCAGCCAACGTCCTGGAGGCCGCGGCGCGGCTTCCTCGCTGTGACCGCGTCGTGTGCTTCTCCACGAGCGAGGTTTTCGGCACGGAGGCCTTTCGCTCGAGAGAAGGCGATCGGACCGTCCTGGGGGCTGTCGGGGAGGCGCGTTGGACCTACGCCGTGAGCAAGCTGGCCGAAGAACACCTGGCGATCGCCTATCACAGGGAAAAGGGCCTGGCTACAACGGTGCTCCGGCCCTTCAATGTCTACGGACCGGGACAGGTCGGTGAAGGAGCCATTCGAACCTTCGTGATGCGTGCCGTGAAGGACGAGCCGATCGAGATTCATGGGGATGGCACTCAGATCCGCGCTTGGTGCTATGTTGACGACATGGTGGAGGGCGTGGTCTGCTCCATGACCCACCCCAAGGCGGTCGGTGAATCGTTCAACATCGGCAACCAGCAAGCTGTGGTGACCGTCTACGGACTCGCCAACACTGTGGTTCGCGTGCTGGGCTCGAAGTCCACGATTCGTTTCACGCGCAAGGATTACGTCGACGTGGAGTTGCGCGTCCCGTCCGTGGCGAAGGCCCGCGAGCTCATCGGTTTCGAGGCACAGGTGGATCTCGAGGAAGGTATCCGGCGGACCGGAGAGTTCTGGAGAACCGCTCGGTGATCCGTCTCACGGTTCCTTCCATTGATGAAGACGATCTTCGAGCCGTCCGGGAGGTCCTGCAGACCGGGTTCCTGATCCAAGGCAAACAGGTCGCCCAGTTTGAGGAAAGCGTCGCTCGCTACGCCGGCACGGAACACGCCGTGGCCGTCGTCAATTGCACCGCGGCGCTGCACCTTGCCCTGCTGGCCCTCGACGTCGGTCCCGGCGATTGCGTCGCGCTGCCCGCGTATTCCTGGCCGGCGACCGCGAACGTGGTCGTACTCTGCGGAGCCACTCCGCTGTTCATCGATATCGATCCCGCGACCTTCAACCTCGATCCCGGCCGGCTCGAGGGGGCCCTGGACCGGCAGCCGGTGAAGGCGATCCTGCCGGTGCACGCCTTCGGTGGCATGGCGGATATGGAACGCATTCGGCTGATCGCCTCGCGGCACGGCATTCCGGTCGTGGAAGACGCCGCATGCGCGTTAGGCTCGACTCTCGCCGATCGCCGAGCTGGAAGCTGGGGAGTCCTGGGATGCTTCAGCTTCCATCCTCGCAAGGCGATCACCACGGGAGAGGGCGGGGTGGTCGTAACGAATGATCCTGCCCTGGTTCGGCGGTTGCGGATGCTCCGCAATCACGGCCAGGACCCCGATGCTCTGGTCCCGGACTTCGTCGTCCCGGGTTACAACCTCAGGATGACAGAGTTTCAGGCGGCACTGGGAGCGAGCCAGATGCTCAAGCTCGAGAGAATCATCGCGGCCAGGCGCACGGGGGCCGGCACCTACGATCGGTTGCTTCAGGGATCCTGTGTCAAGCCTCCGGTGGGCCTTCCGCATTCGCGCCATGTCTACCAATCGTACGTCGTTCTGCTGCCGGCAAACGCTGCGCCCCGCCGACGGGAGATCATCGCCGCGCTGCGGCAACGTGAGGTCGAGTGCTCCATCGGCACCGTTCACATACCCCTGACGACATACTTCAAGCGAGAGCGGTCGCATCGGGAGGGCGACTTCCCCAATACCGACAACGTGGCGGCACGAGCCTTGACCCTGCCGCTGTACGAGGGGATCACGGGGTCTGATCAGGAGCGGGTCGTCGAGGCCCTGCTGCAGGAGATCGGCTCGTAGAGCCATGCGAATTGTCTTCTTGGGGGCAACCGACCTGGGTCATCGGTGCTGCGAGCGCCTGTTCGAGATGGGCGAGCACGTGGTCGGCATGCTGTCGATTCCCCGAGAGTTCACCATCTCCTATTCCGCCACCCCGGTCCGCAACGTCAACTATCGCGGCTTCGAGGATCTCGCCGAGCGGCACGGAGTGCCTCTCGCCTACGTGACCAGCTCCAATCCCGAGGCGTATCTCGAGACGCTTCGCTCATGGAAGCCCGACCTGGGGATCGTCATCGGCTGGTACTTTCTGATTCCCGCGGCGGTGCGGCAGCTCTTCCCGCTCGGGATGACGGCCGTCCACGCTTCTCTGCTCCCCAAGTACCGGGGGAACGCTCCGCTGGTGTGGGCGATCCTCAATGGGGAGCGTGAAACCGGAGTGAGCCTCTTCTACCTCGACAACGGGGTCGATTCAGGCGACATTGTCGCCCAGCGTTCCTTCCCCATCGCGGTGGACGACACGATCAGGACGGTGTACGAGACCGCCACGACTGCCGCGCTCGAGATGCTGACCGAGGCGATCCCACTGCTCCGATCCGGGACAGCTCCTCGCACACCTCAGAATCACAGTCTCGCCACGCAATTCCCGGCTCGTCGACCGGAGGATGGCCTGATCGATTGGGAACAATCGCCGGAATCGCTCCGCAACTTCATTCGCGCCCAGACCCGACCCTATCCCGGAGCCTATGCCGTCATCAACGGGAAAAAAGTCACCCTCTGGGATGCGGACATTCAGGAGATTGATGGCGCGTGAACCGATTCAGGCGAGTGCCGAGCTGACCCTTCGCTCGTGCCGATGCGGTAGAGCTCCTCGGGCCGGAGCCGCTGCTCCAGACAACAGCCTTCTTTCCACCAGTTCGGCCGCGTACTCCAAATCGCCGAGAGCGGCTGAGACTTGATGTTGCCGATCGGCGGCCGCGAGTTGCAGACCCGCACGTCGCCGTTCGATTGTACCTGCATCAGCTCCAGTGCCGCGCACGGCGTCTTCTTCTCGTGCGCGCTGTGACTCTGGGTCGATACCCGGAGCGCGGCGGGATTCTCGAAGTAGGGCAGCATCGCCTCGAGTTGTTCGAAGCTGTTGGCGATGTGCAGGCCCGCGCGCTTGAGCGCGATCAGCTTCTTCACCTCGGCGATCGCCTGCCGGGGATCCTCGGGCCAGTTGTCGGAGTGCTTGAACCACTCGGGATCTTCGGGCGTGTTGTAGTTCTGCTCGATCGGCTGGTAGAAGATGTCCACGCCGTCCTGGGTGGCGAAGCGCGCCAGCGGCTCGAGCTGGTCGAGGTTGTGCCGCATCACCACGGCCTTGAAGCGGACCGTGTACCCCAGCGAGCGCTCGGCGCGCAGGCGCTTGAACGTCTCGAACGAGGTCATGGTGCGCTCGAAGAACTCGTCGCGGCCCCGGATCTTCGAATGGCGCTCGCCTAACCCGTCGAGCGACATGGTGATCCGCCAGGGCCGGGCTAGCGCCAGCGCCTCCACCCGCGACTGATCCCGCCAGTAGCCGTGCGACAACACCTCCAGCAGCAGCCCAATGGAGGAGCCGTGCTGCACCAGCTCGGGCGTGAAGGGGATCAGCAGCGCTTCGCCGCCGGTCAGGGTGACCTGGATGGGGCCCAGCCAGCGCCGCACGTCGCTGAGCGTGGCTTTCCACTGCTCCAGCGTCGGCAGGTCTTCCTTGCCGCGGTTCTGCCAGATGTCGCAATGACAGCAGCGCGCGTTACAACGCTCCGTGATGAGCAGCAGCACCGACGTCGGGCGGACCCGGGATGCCAAGCGGCCTCCTGCGAACATCCGCAGGTGGTTGTTGAAGCCGAGGTAGAGCCGGTTGTACAGCTCACGCGCTTGCATATCGCCTCGCCGTTGCCTCCACGTCGGTCGCTCCCAGAATCCCCCGCCCCACCGCGACGCCAACACCCCCCGCCTGCCGCACCGCCGCGCTGTCCGCCGGCAGAATCCCCCCGATGCCAATGCAGGGAATCCCTTCAGCAGCAGCGACGATCGTGCCAAATCCCTCCGGACCTAGCGCACGGCGCGAATCCGGCTTCGTCAAGGTAGTCCGCCAGGGTCCCACTCCCCAATAGTCGGCCTGAACTCCGCGCTCTTGGGCACCGGGAGCGGCGCCCACCGAAGCGCCGATGAGGAAGCCATCCGGAACCACACGTCGCGCCAGCGCCACAGGCAGATCGTCGGGACCGAGGTGAACGCCCGCGGCGCCGGCGGCCAGCGCAACATCCAGGCGGTCGTTCACCAGCACGGGGACCGGAAGCGCCGCGACCAGCTCGCGCGCCCGCGCCAGCAGCTCCCGCGGTGTCACGTGTTTGAGTCGCAGCTCGACGCTGGTCACGCCGCCACGCACCGCCGCGAGACACACCGCGACGGGATCGCGGCCGTCCAGTAACCCGTCGTCGGTGACCAGCATCAGCCGAAGCAGCCGGGCTAAATTCGGGACCATGTCTCGAAGTCTACACGCCTAAATGAGCCAAGGCGCCAGGCCGCGTGCCAGCGTGATCCAGCGCGGGCTCGAGCGCTGGAGTCACGGCCATCCCTGGATCTACGCGAGCGACGTGGCCCATGGACCGCCGGAGCCGGGCGTGGTGTCGGTCTTTGACCAGCGCGGCAAGTTCCAGGGTCACGCTCTCTATTCGCCCGCCTCGGAAATCCGGCTCCGCCTGCTCGAACGCGAAGAACGCCCCATCGATGCGGCGTGGTGGCAAGCAAGAATTGCGGAGGCCTCCAGCCGTCGCGCCGGCATCGCGGCGACGGCCTATCGCGTGGTCCACGCCGAGGGGGACGGCCTCCCCAGCCTGATCGTCGACCGGTACGACCGCTGGCTCGTCGTGCAGCTGCTCTCGGCGGGGCTGGAGACCGTTCGCGAGCAGATCCTCGCCGCCTTGCGCAGCGTGCTCGCTCCGGATGGCATTCTGCTCCGCAACGACGCCGCGGTCCGGCGCCACGAAGCGTTACCCGAGACCGTCGAGCTCGCCTGGGGAGAGGTCCCTCGCGAAATCGTTGTGGAAGAAGCGGGTGTGAAATACCTGGCGGCACCCTGGACCGGACAGAAGACCGGCGCCTTTCTCGATCAGCGGC
>CAYNNS010000048.1:0-2879 GCA_964398345.1 uncultured Gemmatimonas sp.
CCCATCGCCCACCGCGGGTACGTGCTCGAGACCGGCTCCATCGCGCTGGCGGGGACCGCGGCCGAGCTGTCGGAGAACACCGATGTCCGGAGAGCGTATCTGGGCGAATAGCGCGGTCGCGGGCCTGACGCTCGTCGCCGCACTGCTGATCTTTCCAGGTCTCGGCGATCGCTATCTCTGGGACGACGAGGCCGAGACCGCGTTGCTGGCGAAGAACGTGCTCCGCTTCGGCGTCCCGGTGGCCTGGGACGGCGCCAGCCTGATCTCACAGGAGTGCGGTGCCGACTACGACGCGAACTATCTCTGGCGCCAGACGCCCTGGCTGCCGATCTATCTCACCGCGGCGTCCTTCTCGATCTTCGGCGCCGGCACCCTTGCCGCGCGCTTGCCGTTCGCGCTGCTCGGCCTCCTCGCGATTCCGTCCATGTACCTCCTGGCACGGCGGGTCTTCGCCGATCGGCTGATCGCGCTCGTCGCCGCCGGCTCCCTGCTCCTCTCGGTGCCGTTCCTGTTGCACGTCCGGCAGTGCCGCTACTACGCGCTGGCGATCTTCGCCGCGATCTGGATCCTCTATTTCTTCTTCGGCTTGCGGCGCTCGCCGCGGCTGGCCGCCGCGGGGCTTGCGCTGTCGCTCACGGTGCTCGTGCACACGAGCCATCTGCTGTTCTTCGGTGCCGTCGCCGGCCTGGTCCTCGGCTTTCTGGTCGCCGCGTTCGACCGGGCGACCTTGCCCTGGCTCGTCGTCGCTCTCGTTGCGCCGGTCATCGTGAACCTTCCCTGGCTCCTCGGAACCGATCTCGGCGGCAAGAGCGGCGCGCTGCTCTCGCTCAGCTCGGCCGCCTCGTTCGGCGCGAACCTCGGCCGCTACGTCGGGCGGATCGAGCTCTACGCGTTCTCGTTGCTGATCCTGGTCACCGCCCTCGTGGTGGTCGCGGTCGTCACGCGGATGCGGCTCGATTTCACCTCCGGCGAGACGCGGAGCTGCCTCTTCCTCGTCGCGTTCGTCGTCGCGCACCTGCTCGTGGTCGCAACCGTCCCCTTCGTCTTTTTCCGGTACGTGCTGACGCTCCTGCCCGTGCTGGCGCTCCTGCAGGCGCGGATCATCGGGGTCGTGGCGACGCGAAGCTGGGCGCTGGCTGGAGCGATCCTGTTTTTGGCGATCCTCCCAGACCGAGCCGACCTGATCCACGGACGGTTCTCGATGACGCTCGTCAAGTATGTCGACGAGATCACCCATCACGCGCCCGGGCCGATCGAGGGAATCGTCAGGCATCTGAAAGCTGGCGCGCGGCCGGGCGACCGCGTGTACATCTCGTACGGCGATCTTCCGCTGCGGTTCCACACGGGCCTCGAGGTGCGCGGCGGACAGGGTTGCCAGAGTCTCGACGGGTGGCCGCCGCCCGACTGGGTCATCGTGCGTTACTTCTTCCGATTCCGGCCGGTCGCGCCGGGTGCGAAGGAAGACGCCGACCGCACGCTCCAGTACCTAAAAGCCAACGTCACCTTGCCGCGCTACCGGCAGGTCGACCTGCCGGTGGCCGACACGATCTGGGAGAACATCCCCGAGCCCGACCGCCACGTCTTCCGGGGTCCCGGCAACCGGCCGAAGATCACGCTCTACGAGAAGGTGCGCGGGTGAACTCGCGCGCCTGCGCGTGGCTGGCGGTGACGCTCGTCCTGATCAGCGCCGCGGCGATCAGGGTCCGGCTGCTCGAGGTGCCGCTCGATCGCGACGAGGGCGAGTACGCGTACTTCGGCCAGCTCCTGCTCGAAGGCGTGCCGCCGTACGCCGGCGCCTACAATCTGAAGGCGCCGGGGATTTACGGCGCCTATGCGCTGGTCCTCGCGGCGTTCGGCCAGACGACCGCGGCCGTCCACACGGGGCTCCTCCTGGTCACGTCGCTCACCACGCTCCTCGTGTGTCTTCTGGCCCTGGGCCTTGCCGGGCCGGTCGCCGCCGGCGTCGCGGCCCTTCTGTTCGGGACGCAGGCGCTGAATCCCAAGATCCTCGGGATCGCGGCGTACGCGGAGCACTTCGTGCTCGTGCCGGTCGTCGCGGGCTGGCTCGTTGTCACGAGCCCTTCGCGCCATCGGCGCGGGCTCCTGACGATCGCCGCGGGCGTTCTGTTCGGCCTGGCGTTGTTGTGCAAGCAGAGCGCGGCGGTATTCCTCGCCGGCGGCGCCGCCTCTCTGCTTCTCCCCGGGGCGGCGAGCGATGACGAGACCTGGCCGTCCCGTCTCAAAGCAACCGCTGTGCTCGTTGCGGGCGCTGTGATGCCGCTGGTGCTCGTCTGTCTCCTCCTCTGGCGAGCCGGCACCTTGGAGACGTTCTGGTTCTGGTCGGTGGTCTATGGCGCGACCTATTCGGCCGGGCTGGCGACGGGATGGACGAATCTCGTCCTAAGCGTCTCGGCCATCGCGCCGTCGATCTCGGTGACCCTGGCGCTCGCGATCGTGGGCCTCGTGGCCGTCGCGCGGCGCGGCGGGCCGGCCCGAAATCCGGTCCTGCTCCTCATGGCCTCGTCGTGCCTGGCCACGGCGGTCGGCCTGCACTTCAGGCCCCACTACTTTCTCCTGATGCTCCCGGCGCTCGCGATCGCCGCCGGCCTGGGCCTCGAGGCCGTCGCGCAGATCCCGATCGGCGCACGATCGGTCGTGCTCCGTGTCGGGGTGCCGGCGGTCATCGTGGTGGTCGCCCTGCTGCAGCCGATCCTGACCTCCCGCGACGTCCTGTTCGCGCTCCAGCCCGATCAGGTCTCGCGAAGCATCTACGGTCGCAACCCGTTCGCGGAGTCGGTCGAGGTCGCGCGCTACATCCGGGAGCGGACACGACCCGACGAGCCCGTGGCGGTTACTGGCCCCCAGCCCAAGATGCTATC
>CAYNNS010000048.1:2889-15645 GCA_964398345.1 uncultured Gemmatimonas sp.
GACGCGGTCGTGGCTGGCGCGGCCGGGTTCTGACCAGACGATCTTCGGGTGGTTCGAGCAGTATCAGCGGAGCTTCACGCGTGTGGGCGTCGTCGACATCGTGCCGCGTCAGGAGACCGTGTACCGCTGGGGTGCCGAGGCGCGCGACTACGCCCCGCGTTCCGACGTGTGGCTGATGGTCTTCGAGCGGGGGAGGAAGCCATGATCGGGGAAGGACTGTCCTTCGAGCAGCACGAGATCGGCGCGGTGTACCGCACGCTCGGCCGCACGGTCTCGGAGACCGACATCGTCTCGTTCGTCAACCTGTGCGGCTTCACGGAGCCCCTGTTCATGGACATGGAGTACGTCGCGCGCGAGTCGGTGTTCAAGCGGCGCGCGGCGCCGGGCGCCCTGACATTCTCGCTCTCCGAGGGGCTGATCATGCAGACCGGCCTGATTCACGGCACCGGGATGGCGTATCTCGGCGGCGAGATCCGCGTGACGGCACCGGTTCTCGAAGGCGACACGCTCACCGTCGAGGTCGGGGTGGCCGGCAAGCCCGGGACCAAAAAGCCGGAACGGGGCCGCGTCCCCCGAGCCCCGGGCGAGCAGGACGCGGGCCCGACCTTCCTCTGCGGCCACCTCCCCGTCAGGGTTGCCGGCGCCACGGGACAGCAGCTCCGCGGCGGCGTACAGTCGTTCCGCTTCGGCTGTGGCGTTGAGCTGCCAGGCGAGATCCGCGCGCGCGAGGGATATCCCCGCCCGGACCGACGGGCCGGCATGGGTGGAGTCGGCCTGACGCTGCGCGTGACGGAGCCGGTCCAGCGCCCCCTGCAGGTCGCCGACCGCCGCGAGCACGGAGGCCAGCTCCCGCTCGACCTCGAGTGCTTGCGCCCGGAGCCCACTCTTCCGGTAACCCGCGAGCGCCTGCGCAAGGACGCGCTGGGCCGCGGGGTAGTCACCCCGCCGGATCTCCAGCTGTCCCAGACCGTGCTGGGCGTCGGCGACGTCGGTCCATTGTCGCCGGGCGCGCCAGATGCCGAGCGACGCGCGATACAGCGACTCGGCCTTTGCGAAGTCTCCGGCGAGCGCCGCGAGCCCGGCGAGGTTGACGAGGTTGGTGGCTGCGACGTCGCTCCGGCCATCGCGCCGGTTGAGCGCCAGCGCTGCCTCGAGCTGGCGCCTAGCTTCGTCCAGGTCTCCGGCGCGCTGGGCGAGTCCTGCGATGTTGTTGTAATCGGCGGCCAGGCCGCGGCTGTCCCCGGTCCGCTGGCGCAACACCGCCGCGCGGGCGTAACCGTCCCGGGCCAGGCCCAGCTCTCCCTGCTGCTCGCTCACGCCCGCTAGCTCCGCGAGCGCGTTGGCCTCGACCCGGAGGTTGCCCTGGGCGGCCGCGAACTCGCGCGATCGCTCCAGGTAGTGGATGGCGCTGTCGAGCTGGCTCACCCGGGCGAACCCCGCGCCGATGTTTCCGAGCAACGCGGCCATCCCCGCCGTGTCGCCCAGCGACATCGCGCTCTCGACGCCCCGGCGCCAGAGGACGATCGCCGCGAGGGGCCCCTCGCGCGACCAGGCCTCGATCCCCGCGCCGCGCAGGCTGTCGGCCCGGAGCTTGCGAGCCCGTTGCTCGGGACGCCAGCCGGCAAAGCGGGTTACTTCCCTCAGCAGAAACGAGTCGCGCCAGGCGACCGCGTAGGCGCCCGCGAGCTTGCGCGCAGCTCCGAGGTCGGCCTGCTCCAGTAGCGTCCGGAGCGCCTCGCGAACCTCGAGCGGATGATCCCGAGCCCGATCCACCAGCGCCGCCTCCGGCAGCCGTCTGGCCAGGAGTGGGAGCGAGTCCCGCGCCGGGGCTTGGAGCCCCAGGCCGATCAGGAGAAGGATCACGGAACCCGGCGCGGGTGCGTGCGGAATTCCAGGAGATCCGATGCGGTCCAGCGGTCCTGCTCCCAGCGCGCGGCGACCTTCCAGACGTAGGAACGCCCGGGCACCAGCACCAACGAGTCGGGCAGCACCACGAAGGTGTCGCTGGTCTGGCGCTCGAGGCGGACGTTGCCCTCGGCGTCGAACAAGGTCACGCGGTACTGGGTCGCGCCCAGTACGGTGGACCAATGGAGCGACCTGACCTCCTCGACCTCACCCACGGGCGAGCGCTGGACCGGAGCAGCCCCGGCGCCGATCAGGGCTCGGTGCGGCGTGCGTTCGTCACCGGCGTGGCGAGGCAGGATGGCGAAGGCAGCGATCGAGGCAGCGATGACCGCCGAGCCGAGCAGGAAGGCACGCCGGGTCTGGCGCCGCCGGGGTTCGACCCTTCGCAGCTCGGCGGCGACGGCCGGGTCGCCCATCAGATCGAGGACGCCGAGCAGCTCGGCACGGCAGTGGGCACATCCGGCGAGGTGGGCGACTCGCGCATCCCGCTGACCCGTGGGGTCCTGGCCTCGCGCCAGCTCGCTCAGGGCGACGTCATCCAGGCAATCGGGGCTCGTCATGCGGGAAGGAAACGACGAGACTCGTCCGGATTGCTCAGCCCAGGTCCTGGCGGCCTATCCTCCGTCGCTGAAACTCCGCACGGAGCGACTCGAGTGCGCGGTAAACGCGGTTGTAGACGGCCTTGGCGTTGGGCCACCCCAGCAGCGTCGCGATCTCGCTGGCGGAGCGACCCTCCACAACGAAAAACTCGACAGCGAGGCGAACCTCCGGGGGCAGCGTCGCCAAGACCTGCTCGATGCGCTGGGCAGTATCGGCGGTTTCCGCGGGGTCCGGATCCGGTTGCGCCAGGTCCCGCTGCTCCGTGACCGGCACGGCCCGGCGCAGCGGGTCGCCCGGTTTCCGGGGCGGCTGGGTCCGACGATAGGTCTCCCGTACGTTGCTCAGAAATTCGCGGAAGCCCAGCGCTTGACCACTGCTGCTCCGAATCCGCTCGTATGCTTCGGCGTGAGACTGGCCCTCGAGGAAAATCGCCCTGTAGATCTGCTGCTGGAGCGACGAGAGGTTCTCCGGAGTGCTCTGCTCCTGCCGGCCGTCGCGCTTCCGGATCCAATCGATGGTGAGGTTCCGCACCACGACCACGAGCCAGGTGGGAAAGCCATCCTCGAGCGAGTGCCGATCAGTGAAGCGGCGAACCCGGGCCAGATCGTCGGCGGCGAGGGCCTGGCACACCAGGGAAAAGACTTCCATGACGTCGTCGGGATCCTGGACCAGGCGGCGGATCGTCACCAGGAGCAGCCCGCGGTACCGCTCGGCAAAAAGGTCCCAGGCGGCGTGACTGCTGCCTTCGGCGAGTTGGGCGAGCCAGGGCTCCATGCCGGCGTCCGCTGAGAGGTAATCGCTCTGTGTTACCTCTCCCGCTGCGGGTTCGCAACGTTCGCGGTGCGGCGGGCCCCTGCTTCCACGGCCATCCGTGGTAGGCAGTTCTGGGCGCTCGGCGTCGAGCGCCTATTCTACTTTGAGATGTCCCTTCATCCCCAGCGCAACGTGGGGATCGCACTGGAAATAATAGGTCTTGCCCGCCGCCAGCTTGACCGGAAGATCGAGAGTCTGCCCGGGCAGCTGCAGCATCTCGCTGGGCGGGGGGAGGTTGGGGACCCCGGGATTGCTGTCCGGCAGGAAGTTCACGTTGTGGACCCCGACCGTCAGCGTGAAGCGCAGTACATCGCCCGGGTGAGCCGTGATTTCGCTCGGCACATACCGGCTCCCCTTTTCGTCGGCGATCATCTCGATGGGAATCACGGCTCCAGCCGGCGCGGCAGCGGCCGGTGCGGCGGGCGCTGCGGCCGGCGCTCCACTCTCCTTTTTCGCACATGCAGCGCCGGCGAGCAAAGCGACCAGGCTGAGCCATCGGATCGTAGTCACGTCAGAAGTCTTTCCGCTGAAAGGTTCGAGCAGCAAGCCAGAGCGGCAGCGCCAGCCACACAGCCAGCGCGCTCAGGAGGAGAGCCCGGCCCGCCGCAGTGCCGAGCGCGTGCTGCACCACGGCGCCGGTGTAGCCCGACAACGCGGCGGCGTCGGTCCCGAGCAACAGCAGCACCCGGGCGAGATCGATCGGGTTGAGCGCGAGCGCGGCGAGCAGGGGTGCCTCGACCGGACGATCCCCCAGCAGCAGGGCGACGAGCAGGATCACTCCATCCCAGAGCACCGCCCCGAGCAGCCAGCCGCCGAACGCGATTCCCAGCGCGCGCGCCCGGTCGTCCACTTTGAGCGCGATCACGAACGCGAGTGCTGTCCCGATCACCGCGAGGCCGGCGATCGCCGCCGCGAGCGCTGCCAGCGTGCCGCCCAGGTTCCCGAAGAGGATCCCATGCCACGCGAAGGGCAGCAACAGACCCAGGCTGAGCGCTGCGGCGAGCGGCAACGCCGCTCCGAGGTAGAGTCCCAGGAACACCCGCCGCCGCGGCACCGGCTGCGCCAGCAGCAGCTCGGTCAGCTCGCGCGCGTGATGCACCTGCAGCGTGCCGACCACGAGCGCCGCCAGAGGCGCCACCAGCAGCGCGATATCCAGCAGCGAAACCAGCGTCGTCGCTGCCCCGCCGGCGAAACGGATCAACAATTCGCCGGTGCCGGCCAGCGTGATGCTGAGGCCCAGCAGCCAGCGCGCGCGCAGCGCCTCCCGGAATGCGGGGAACGGCCAGGCCCTGGTCACGCGACCTCCAGCAGCAGCCGGTTGGCCAGCAGATGAGCCACTGCCCGCTCCAGCGTGTGCTGACCGGTCCGGAGCTGCAGCTCGCGCGCGGGTCCTTCCCACCTTACCGCGCCGTCAGCGAGGAACAACACGTCGTCCGCCAGCTCCTCCAGCTCGGGAAGCACGTGCGATGTGATCAACACGGTTCGCCCCGCCGCCCGCTCGGCGAGAATCCGATCCTTGAGCGTGCGGCTTGCGAGGGGATCGAGTCCCGCCGTCGGCTCGTCCAGGATCAGCAGCTCCGGCGTGAAGGCCAACGCGAGCACGGCGTTGATCTTCTGCCGCGTCCCGCCCGACAGCGTCCCCAGCGGTCTGCTGAATTCGTCACCCAGCTCGAATGCCTCTGCGAGCGAGAGGTCGGGCGCAGTGGTCCCCGGCCGCAGCGAAGCCAGCGTCGCGAGCAGCTCGCCGCCGCTCACCTGGGCCGGGAAGCGCGCCAGCTGCGGCATGTAACCGATCGCGGCGCGATACCCGGGCGTGCCATCGAGCAGCTGACCGGCGATGGCGATCGTTCCGGCATCGGGCCGGGCCAGGCCCAGCAGCAGCTTGAGCAGCGTCGTCTTGCCCGCGCCGTTCGGGCCAACCAGGGCGGTCACGCGGCTGGCCCGCACCTCTGCAGCGAGCTCGCGGAGCACGGCTCGGCGGCCGAAACGCTTGCTCACTCCGCGCGCCACGATCATCGCGCGCCTCCCCGCCATGCCGGGGCGCGCATCAGCGGCACGCTGTCGATCACCGCGGCCGGCGTCAGCACCGGGAGCGTCCGTTCCGCCGCGTCGAGCAGCCTCACGAACAGCGACCGCTGCAGCAGCAGGGCGGGGCGGGCGCGTTCGACCAGGAGCGCGAAGAGGCGCATCGGACGATAGGGAACGTCTCCGATCCCGTTGTGATCGAGGTCCCAGCCCCGGTAGCTGTCCCACCAGTTGCCCCGGAAAATCGTGCTGGTCCCGCTGCCGTTGAGGGCGATGTCGAACGAATTGCGCTGGAAGCTGTTGCCTTCGAAGCGCCCGTCCACCGTGCTCGCGTAGAGGCGCACCGCCCAGCCATTCTCCACGAACCGGTTGCGTTGCGCTCGCAGCCGGTCGGCGCCGTCGGCCATCAACCCCACGGTGTTGCCCCTGAACAGATTCCCGTCGAGCACGGGGTCCTGGATTTCCTTGAGCAGCAGGCCGTAGGATGCCGCGCCCTGGTTGGAGCTGAAGCTGTTGCCGCGCATCTCGACCACCCGGGTATACATCACCGCGACGCCGCTCCCGTTGCCGCGAAAGGTGTTCTCCACATAGCGGGAGGAATCCGAGTACATGAAGTGCATCCCGTAGCGCACGTTGTGCTCGCTCAGGTTGGCCTGAACGTCGGCGTGGTGGGTGAACTCGAGATAAATGCCGTCTCGGTGGCCGCTGATCCGATTCCCGATAACCCGCACGTTGCGCGACGACCAGAGGTGAATCCCGTTCCCCGTCGTCGCCTCGCTGCCGGGCCGGCCCGCGATGGTGTTGTCGGCGACGACGCAATCGGCCGCGGCCGCGAGATACACGGCGAAGAACGTCTGCTCGAAGCGATTCCTCTCGATGCGGCAGTCCCGTGCGTTCTCCACCAGCAGCGCGGCCCGGTCGTCATGATAGGCCACGCCGGTATCCCGAAAGGTCAGCCCCGAAACCGCCACGTGATCGGCATGCACCACGAGGATGCCGCCTCTTCCCGCGCCGTCGAGCACGCTGCCGGGGGCACCGAGAATCGTGAGCGGCCGAATGATCGTGAGCGTCGGCTCGCGGTAGCTCCCGGCGCTTACCCGGACGGTATCGCCCGGCCGTGCGGCGGCGACCGCCGCGCCGAGTGTCCGGAAGGGTCCTTGCGGAGAAACCACGAGGGTCACGCTCTGGAAGACCAGCCAGAATCCGGCGGCCATGTCAGGCGTGCTGCCGGCGCGTGCCCACCAGCGCGCCGAGGCCCAGCAGGAAGGCGCCGGCGATGGCGTAGCCACCGGCCGCCGGCCGCGAAGTGGCTGTGATGTTGAGCAGCTGCTTGCTGCCGACCAGCGGCGGCTGGTAGCTCATCCCCGGTACGGTGATGATGGCCTCGTCCTCGTCGAGGTCGTGACCGTAGGCGTATTCCCAGCGGTGGAAATCCCAGACCCCGACGGCGCCCAACACCAGCAGCGCGGCGAGCCAGCCACTCAGAACCCGTCGCGAACCGCGGAGCGCGGCCCAGACCGCTCCGCCCGCCAGCGCCGCCACGATCCACGGCATCCAGCGCAGCTCGGCGATGCCGCCCGGCTCGATCGGCCGCATGCCGATGTAGTGATTCAGGATATTGATGTTCTGCAGATCGTTGGGCGCCAGGCCGGTGATGGTGTTCAGGTGAATCCTGAGCCCGAGTCCCTCCGGATACTGCGGAGCGACGAGGCGGACTTCCCAGAGCGGGAGCGCCAGCGCGACCGCGAGCAACGCCGCCGCGGCGAGCAGCACGACACGCTGGCGCGTCATCGTCAGCGATTCCCCAGCCCGGTCTTGCGGGCTTCCTGGGTCGCCGCCCGCGGCGAGAGATTCGCCCTCAAAACAACTTTGCTCCCCGGCGCGCTAACCCGGATGTACCCCTGCATCTCCTGGTGGAGCGCGCTGCAGAAGTCGGTGCAATAGAAGGGATACACGCCCACCGCCGGCGGTACCCACTTGAGGGTCCGTGTCTCCCCGGGCAGGATGATCAGATTGGCGGTGTTCATGCCGAGCAGGGCGAACCCGTGCACGATGTCCCAGTCCTGCTCGATGTTGGTGACGTGGAAGTACACCGTGTCGCCCAGCTGGACGCCCTCGAGATTGTCAGGCGCGAAATGGCTCCGCATCGCCGCCATCTTGATGTGAATGATCCTGCCTTTGCGCTCGATGCCGCCGTCGCTCTCCGCGCGGATCGCGTAGGGGTTGGTATTGTTCGCCAGTGTGAAGAACTTGACCTGTTTCTCCTTGATCATCTGAGCCGGCAGCGCCTGTGCGTAGTGCGGCTCGCCCGTCGTAGGGAAATCGAGCAGCAGCCTCATCTTGTCGCCGCTGATATCGATCAGCTGGGCCGACTGATTCAGCTCGGGCCCCGTCGGCAGGTAGCGATCCTTGGTGATCTTGTCCATCGCCAGCAGGTACTTGCCCCAGGGCTGCTTCGAGTCTCCTCCTGGAATCATCAGGTGGCCGATCGAGTAGTACACCGGAATCCGGTCCACCACTTCCCAGGTCCCCAGCTTCCACTTCACCACCTCGGAGGAGATGAACATCGAGGTGTAGGCGTAGCCCTTGCCGTCGAACTCGGTGTGTAGCGGCCCGAGCCCCGGCTTCTGCACCTCACCCGCCAGCACCGCGTCGTACTTGAGGATCGGAATACCGGCCAGCTCGCCGTCGAATGCTTTGGCGGCGATGGCCTGCTGCAGCCTGGTGAAGGAGTGCACCGGGATCACCGTCGCCAGCTTGCCGCCCGCGACGATGTATTCGCCCGTGGGATCGACGTCGACGCCGTGGGGCGACTTGGGGGTCGGCAGGAAGTACACCACGCCGGGACAGGCCGCGGGCTCGAGCACCAGGACGCTGCTCTTGCGCTCGCTCACGGCCATGCGCGACTTCTCGTCGATGTAGTTGTGGTAGTACACCGTCGGCGTCGCCTTGGCCTTGCCGTCCTTGACGCACTGCTCGGCCAGCTTCCAGTGCACCGCGGCGACGTAGTCCTTGTCGTTCTTCGACGCGTTCACCTCGAGCTTGTTGTACGCCTGCTCGCTGTCGTAGCTGGTGAAGAAGAACCAGCCGTCGGAGGGCCCCTTGCCTGCGTGGCCGAGGTCGTAGTCGTAGCCCGGCATCAGGATCTGGAAGGCGATTTCCATCTTGCCGGGCTGGTCGGCCCGGATGAAGGACATGGTGCCCTTGAAGCGCGACTTGAAGTCCTCGATCGGCGTGTCGCTGTTGGGCACCGGCACCGAGAACCGGGTGGCCGACACTACGTACTCCGAGTTGCCGGTGGTGAAGGGCGACGCGTGCCCGCCCGCCGAGTTCGGAATCTGCATGATCTCGTCGGTCTCGAAGCGGGTCAGATCGATCCGGGCGACGCGAGGCGTGTTATTGCCGTTGATGAAAAGCCAGCGTCCGTCCGGCAGACCGTTGGTCTGGGATAGCTCCGCGTGGTGGGTGTCGTCCCAGGGTATTTCCCCGAAGCTCGTCTGCAACAGCGCCTTGGTTTCCTCCGTATAGCCGTAGCCGTTTTCGGGGAAGCGCGAGAACACCGGAATGATCTTGAGCATGCGGCCCGAGGGCAGCCCGTACACCGACACCTGGCCGCTGTAGCCGCCCGAGAGAAACGCGTAGAACTCGTCATACTGACCGGGAGCGACGTACACCTTCTCGGCGGCGTCGCCGGTGACCAGACCCTGCGGGGTCGGCGCCTTGCAGCCGAACGCTCCCCCCAGAATCGCGAGAGCTACGAGAGCACGTCCCGACATTCCTTCACCTCGTGCGAGGGCTCACCAGCGGAGCCGGTTCAACGGATCTGCGACGAGGGAGAATGCTCAGCGGGACATGAGCGAAGGGTGGAGACGGCATGAAGCCATCTTCATGGGTTTCAGCGAGGGGGACCGACGGTTATCTGTTCGCGCTAACTCCCCTCATAGGTGAGCACCGCCACTCCGGTCTGGGTCGCCACGACGCTGGTGAGGCTCAGGGTCGCCATTTGCTCCTGGGCCTGGAACAGCCGCTTCCCGCTGCCCAGCACGACCGGATACAGCATCAGCCGGTACCTGTCGATCAGCCCCTGCCGCATCAAGCTGCCGACCAGGTCCGCGCTGCCGTAGATCAGCAGCTTCTTACCCAACTCCTTGAGCTTGCGTGCCGCGGCCGCCGCGTCGCCCCGGAGCAGGCTCGCATTCCACTCGAGCGGCTCCCGCAGCGTTCGCGAGGCCACGTACTTGGGCATGCTGTTCATTCGGTCGGTGAAAGGATCGCCCGAGCGCGGCTGCCACGCCTCCGCGAATCCTTGATAAGTCACCCTGCCGAGCAGCAGGGCATCACTCGCGAAGAACAGCTCGGCTTGGTGCTGGTAGAGCTCGTCGTTCCAGTAGGGCACCGTCCAGCCGCGGTGCACGAAGTCTCCGGTCGGACCGGGATCCTGCATCACGCCGTCGAGTGACACGTATTCCGCCGCGACGATGCTTCCCATGCTGTTATCCCTGGTAAGGTCCGCCCGGTACGCCCCAGCCCCATTTCGGCATCGGCGCGTTAGGGTCGGCGGATGCGCCGGGCTGCGAGTTGATCACCGCGAGCCGCGATCCCCACTCGAGATAGGCGACCAGCGCCGAGCGAAACTCGGGATCGTCGGGAAGGCCCGTCTCGTCCGCCGCCTCGAGCAGCAGTCGCATCCACTGGCGCCGCTGCCCCTGGTCGAGCTGGCGGTTCAGATGCCGGGTGATCATGTGGGGATGTCCCCCGCGCTCGCGGCTGTATGCCGGCGGCCCGCCCAGCACCTCGGCCACGAAATGGGCGACGTGGCGGGGATGCTCGTCGCCCATCCGGGCAAAGACGGGAGCCAGCAACGGGTCCTGGCGGACCTTGACGTAGAAGACGCTCATCAGACGCTCGATGGCAGGCATCCCGCCGGCCCATTCGAAGAGCGTTGGAGGTGACATGCCCCGAGTCTAGTCGTCTTGAGGCTTGGTCGACACTGTCCAAGTGGCTAGGTCCGGCCCTCGGGTTTGAGCAGCCGGCGATTTACAGCGAGTGCAAGGCGCCGAGGTGGCAGCTCCCCTGCGATCGCCATCAGCTTGTTGAGCAGGCCGGGCACGACCATTTGGCGGCCCTTCAGGACTCCACGAACCCCGGCCCGGGCCACCGCGTCGATATCCGAGCTGGCCAGCCAGCGATACAACAGAGTCTCCCGATACCCCGCCTCCATCCGCGCCTCGAAGCCGCTCTGGAGCGCACCGGGGCAGAGTGCGGTGACCGTGACGCCGGTTCCCGCGAGCTCCGGTGCCAGTCCCCGCGAGAGCGCGAGCACGAAGGCCTTGCTGGCGTAGTAGGCCGCCATCCACGGCCCGCCCGGCTGAAACCCGACGACCGAGGCGACGTTGAGGATCCGGCCCGAGCGGCGCTCCAGCATCGGGGCCAGCGCGAGGCGGGTTAGGGTCGTCAGGGTGACGACGTTGAGCCCCAGCATGCCCGGCAGCGCCGCCGGATCCTGCTCGGCAAACGGACCATACAGTCCCACGCCCGCGTTGTTGACCAGGATCTCGACGCGTTGACCGCCGCCGGTCGCCTCGGCCCACACCCGCGCCGCCGCCCCCGGCTCGGCGAGATTCGCGGCGATGCTGCGAACCGTCACCCCGCTTCCCGCCTCGAGCTCGTGAGCCAGCGCCTCCAGACCATCGCGCCCGCGCGCGACCAGAGTCAGCCCGAAGCCCTGCTCTGCAAACCGCCGCGCCAGCGCCGCGCCGAGGCCGCCCGACGCGCCGGTGACCAGCACGGTGCAGTCCGGTTTCAGGGTGTGCCGCCCCCCGTCCATACGCCTCCCAGAGCCTTGTACAATGACGCGTACGCGGCGGCGGCGGCCGTGCGCCCCTGTGCCAGCTGGCTCTCCGCATCGAGCTGGGTCCGCTCCGCATCGAGCACCTGAAGAAAATCCGCGACGCCGTCAGTAAACCTGAGCAGCGCCAGCTCGGCGGCATGGCGGCTGGCCGCCGCGGCCTCTTCGACGCGCTTGACCCGCTCCAGTGCGCTTCGATACCGCTGCAACGCATTCTCCAGATCCTCGCGCGCCAGCAGCGTCGTCTGGGCCAGCTGACTGGCGGCCTCATCGGCGCGCGCCTGCGACGCGTTCACCGCGGTCTTGACCCGGCCCAGATTGAAGAGCGGCCAGCTGATGCCGGGCCCCACCACGTAGCGGAACGTTCCGCTCCCGCCGAACGATTCGACCGTGCTGGAAGAGAATCCCGCGCTGCCGCCGACGCTGAAGCGCGGCAGGTAATCGGCCCTGGCCGCACCGACCAGGGCCTGCTGCGCCGCCGCACGCCGGCCGGCGGCAGCGACGTCGGGACGTTGCGATATCACCTGGTCCTGGCCCGACAGGACGGTCAGCGGCGGCAGCACCGGCAGCCCACCGCTTCCGGTGGTGTCGATGACCGGCGCGGCACCGGGAGCCCGTCCCAGCAGCACCGCGATGCGATACCGGAAAGCGGCGACCGCGGACTCGAGCGCCGGAATCGAAGCGAGCGTAAAGCTGAGCTGGGTCTGGGCGCGCTCGGTGTCGAACGCGGTCCCGCGCCCCGCCTCCAGCCGCTGGCGGGTTAACTCGAGCGTCCGGCGCTGGTTCTCCGCGTTGCGCCGGGCTACGCCCAGCTGTTCCTGCCCGCCGCGCAGCTCGAAGTAGCTGCGCGCCAGCTCCGCCAGCAGGGAGACCTGCACCCCGCGCACGTCCTCGCGCGCCGCGTTGGTCAGCTCGCCCGCCGCCTTCACGCTGTGGCGGATCCGCCCGAACACGTCGAGCTCCCACGAGGCGTCGAACCCGGCGTCCCAGATGCTCTGGTCCGGCAGCGAACCGGAGACGTTCCCCTGGGGAAACACCGCGGGAGAGAGCCGCTGGCGGACAAAGCCGCCGCCCGCCGTCACCGTCGGCACGAAATCGAGCGCCGCGCTGGTGCGTGCCGCCCGCGCCTCCCGGACCCGGGCTTCCGCGGCGCGGAGGTCCAGATTGGCGCGCAGCGCCTCTTCCATCAGCCGGTCGAGCGTGGTGTCGCAGAGCTGGCGCCAGAACCCGACTTCGGGCAACGTGTCCTGTGCGATCGGCGGACTGGCGGTCAGGCGGACCGGCGGACGCACTGCCAGCAGGACCGCCAGCGCCGCGAATCCTTTGAGCAGACTACGCATGAGCACTACCCTCCAGGGCCGGCTCGAGCGCCGGCGCAGTAACCCGCTTGCGCCGCTCGACCAGCCCCTGAATCACCACGTAAAACACCGGGGTGAGCACCAGACCGAAGAACGTGACCCCCAGCATCCCCGAGAACACCGCGACACCCATGGCGTGGCGCATCTCGGCGCCGGCGCCGCTCGAGAACACCAGCGGCAGCACGCCCATGATGAAGGCGAACGAGG
>CAYNNS010000049.1:0-15501 GCA_964398345.1 uncultured Gemmatimonas sp.
GCCCTGGGCGCTAAAGACATTATCAAAATCGAAGGGCGCGAACTCACCCCCGCCAATTGATGCGTTAAGGTGGCGAAAAGCCCCCAAGGATAACGGAACCGCACGACGGATCGAGGGGAATTTCTCACCAGGCGACCCGGTGGTGGTGCTCGAGGACACCATCACCTCCGGCGGGTCGGCTCTGCAGGCGATTGGGACGGTTCGAGCCGAGGGCGGCAACATCCTCGGCGTTCTAGCGGTTGTGGACCGGGATCAAGGTGGACGAGCAGCGATTCGGGCTTCCGGGGTCGAGGTAGTAGTGTTAACTACTATTCACGACCTAGGGCTTGGGGCGGGTGAATTCTAGGGAAAACTCTGGCTCGCGCCCTGGAGCGGGTGGAAGCGCGCCCAGGTTTCTTCGTAGGGAACGACGAGCTGATCCAGGAAGCGCATCAGCGCGGTCGGGAAGGGAAACCGGCGCCGAAACTCGCCTGGCGTAATCCCCAACATCGCTCTCAGGCTGCGGCCGAAGCTCTGCGGTGACGAGCAATCCAGGCGATACGCGACATCCGCCACTGACCGCCCTCCACCCTCGAAGTACTGGGCCGCGTAGAGCAGCCGAATCGCGGCCAGGTACGTCTTCGGCGACGGGAGGCCGGCGCGACAGAAGCGCGACATCATGGTGCTAGGTTTGATCTGCAGTCGCGCGGCGAGGATCCGGACCGCGGACACTTCAGGAGCCAACCGAATCAGAAGCTCGAGGAAGACTCGCGCATCGGAGCAGAGTTCGGGTAACGCCGCGAGCACCGGGGCGAGAATCCGTGCCGCCCCCCGTGTCGCCGGTTCGGCGATGAGCTGGCGCAGTCTGGTCCAACCGGAGGCCGCGGTGACATCGACCACCTCGCGGACTCCGGTGGCGCCAAGGCGAAGCAGCGTCTCCGAGGCGGTGGCGTCGTGCCTGGTCACGAGTGCTACGGTGGGGACGCCAGGAAAGCCGCGGATCAGCTGATCCATAGCCTCGCTGCGTTCGCCGGCACACTGGTGCACCGACAACAGCACGGCATCGATCGCTCGCTCTCGCACCGCGAGAACCACTTCGGGCACCGTACTGCGATGCAAGACAGCGAAGCAGCCGATACTCGCAGCATCGAGACTGGCGCGTTCGGCTGGAGCCAGCACCGCAGCCACCGTAGGAGCCGAGGCAGGGAAGCGGAGGCCGCGTTCGCCGATCAGAGTTGACCTGGGGCTCGAGGCCGGCATGCGATGAAGCTGCGACGGCTGCTTCAACGCTCTCTCAACTGCCCCAGAAGCAAAAGACCAATCGGGTCATGTCGGATTTCCGCGAGACTGGCTGGGGCCCTCGGGGCGGCCTATGTTTCGGCGCGGGTAGGAAGTGATGGTCGCGGAGGGATGCGAATCCCTTCGAGGAAAGTCCGAGCTCCGCCGGGTAGACTGCCAGGTAACGCCTGGGCGCCGCAAGGCGACGGAAAGGGCCACAGAAAACAAACCGCCCGGGCCGCAAGGTCAGGGTAAGGGTGAAACGGTGGGGTAAGAGCCCACCGCCCCGAGCGCAAGCCAGGGGGCACGGCAACCCCCAGTCGGAGCAAGGCCAAATAGGCGGCGAGGTGTGACCCACACCGACCAGCTGCGAAGCGACGAGCGACGCAGCAGCCGCGGGTAGGCTGCTCGAGGTGGCCGGCGACGGCCATCCCAGACAGATGACCATCCCACTATCCCCGCCGCAAGGCGAGGGAAGGGAACAGAACTCGGCTTACGTTCCGACCCGCGCCCCCGGCGTCATGCAAGCGATGCCGGGGGTTCTGTTTGCCGGTCTCGACGGAGCAATTCACCAGGGAGAGAGGGCTCATGTTTCTGATTGCCGCAACACTGGTTGGTGGCCTGGCAACCGCACGCTCGGGAGGTCCGCCTGCCGCACCAATCACGACACGCTACCGGGTCGAGACCAAGACCGAGACGACGATAGACCTGAGCGGCGTGGGCCAGCCCAACCAGCAGCTCAACCTCGGTGTGGTGAGCTGGATCGCAGTAACAGTCAACGACACCACCGGGGGCCGGGTGGTTCACGTGGTCGTGGACTCACTGACGTACGACGGCGGGGCGCCTCAGCTGACGGCCTCGGTCGACAGCGCGAGGGGCGGTACGGTCCACGCCTTCATTGATGGGAAGGGTCATCTCCAGAACATCGTGGCCCGACCCGCGGACAACGCATTTCTTGGAGATGTGCAGGGGGTGATCCATAGCTTTTTCCCGAAGGTCAGGGCAGGAGTCAAAGCGGGTGACACCTGGGTGGATACCGTCGAAGTGACCAACAACCAGAACGGTTCAAATCTCAAGAGCAAGTTCATCCTCGACTACACCGCCGGCGAACGCTCCACCGTCTCGGGCGCTCAGGCACTCAAGCTCAACACGAAGAGCTCCGCGACGATGAGCGGCACCGCGCAGAATCCGATGGGTGGTTCAATGGACGTCGAAGGGACCGTAACCGGCTCGAGCGAGAGTCTTATTGGGGTGGATGGCCGCTATCTGGGAGGCAACTCGTCGGCGACCAGCAACCAGTTAGTGAGGGTGGCGATGGCCCCGGCTCCGATTCCGGTGAAAACCCTGAGGACCGTGACCGTAAGCGTGTTGCCATGAGTAGTTGTAGCATAAGCTGCCACTAGAGTGAGTGTGGCCGAGAGGGTCACGGCGTCAAAGAAGTCGCGGTGGGGTAGGGTACTCCGCCGCGGCTTTTTGTTACTGCTCCTTTCTGGAGGGACCTGGCTGTGGTTCGTCTGGCCGCCTCCGGTGTGGTACCGGTGGAACTGGCCGCACGAAACCGCGTTCATGGCGATGCGGCGTTCCGAGAGCCGGCACGATCGAGCCTTCGTCAAATCGTATCAGCCTCTGTCGCTCGGATCGATCGCGAGCGTGATGAAGACCGCAGCGCTCGCGGGCGAAGATCAGCGTTTCTACGATCACTCCGGCATCGACTTCGTCGAGTTCCGTCACGCGCTTGGGTATCGCCCGGATAGTTTCTCCTGGAGCGATCCGCACGACCGCAGCCTGTTATGGCGCGCCCTGCAACAGGTCTGGGCTCGACGCGGCCAAATCCGTGGGGCCAGCACGGTCAGTCAGCAGCTCGCCAAGAACCTCTACCTGTCCTCGTCGCGCAACCCGCTGCGCAAACTCAAGGAGCTGGTCACCGCCTGGCGGCTGGAATACTGGCTCGGAAAGGAGCGAATCCTCGAACTGTACCTGAATGTCGCGGAGCTCGGACCGGGGGTCTGGGGGGTGGAAGCAGCCAGCAGGAAGTACTTCGGGCACAGCGCATCGAAGCTTTCGCTCGAAGAGGCCGCGGCGCTCGCTGGAACGCTGCCGTTTCCACTCAGCTCCAATCCCAGCTATCGGCCCGCTCGTATGCGGTGGCGTCAGAACATGATCATCCGGCGGCTGCGAGGCGAGCCGGTTGTGATTCCTCCGGTATTGGATCCTCCGGAAATGATGCCGGATACCCTCAAGGCCCGGGCGGACTCGCTCCCGGATTCACTGCGGGTCAAACCCGATACTGTGATCGATACCGTGAGGGTGCGGCGGGATACGATTCCCTGATCAGTCTACCAGACGCAGCGGCATTACCAGGGTGAGGTAGCTCGCGGGGTCGTCCCAGCCCACGGGTTCGCACGTCGCCGCGCGCTCGGGGGCCTTGAACGTCATGCGGACCTCCTCGGTCGGCATGAACTTGAGAATCTCGAGCATGTAGGCCGCATTGAAGCCGATTTCCAGAGTATCGCCCTCGTAGGCCACGGCCAGCTCTTCCTGCGCCTCCCCCAAGTCGGGGGTCTGGACCGACAGCTTGCATGCCCCATTGGTGAACGCCATACGAATCCGGTGGGTCTGGTCGCTCGCCACGATGCTCATGCGACGCAGGGCCGCGGCAAGCGCGGCCTTGTCCGCAGTAAGGGACTTGTCGTTTTCCCGCGGGATAACCTGCTCGTAGTTCGGGTAAGGTCCTTCGATCAACCTGGTATAGATCTGCGTGGTCGTGGAGCGGAAGCCGAGATGGTTGTCGCTGCGACCGATCTCGATCTCTTCATCGCCACCGAAGAGCCGGCGAATCTGCTCGAGCGCCTTGGGGGGGATGATCAGGTCGGCCTGGCTGCCGCCCTGACCGCTGGCAGGTACATCCATCCGGGCAAGGCGGTGGCCGTTGGTGGCAACCATGCGCATCCGGTCGGGGCGGAGCTCCCAGAGCACCCCGTTCAGGATCGGCCGACTCTCTTCGGTACTCGCGGCGAACGCCACGTGACCAATGAGCTTCTGCAGCTCGCGAGCCGTCACCTTCCACCCACCGTCAAACTTGACACTGGGAAACGCGGGAAACTCGTCTCGGACCAATCCCAGCAGCTTGAACTTGGAACGGCCGCACTCGATCTGAACGCGTTGCTCGCCGGAACTAGTGACGCGGATGGCGGCGTTGGGCAATTCCTTGACGATTTCGACCAGTTTGCGCGCCGGGAGAGTAGTGGCACCCTCCTGATCCACGGAAGCCGGGGTGGTCGTGCTCACGGAAATGTCGAGATCCGTCGCCGAGAGACACAGCCCGTCCTTGGTGGCTTCGACGAGAATGTTGGCCAACACGGGAAGTGTGGTCTTGGAGGGCACGCTTGCGGCAACGGCGCCCAGACCCTCATGGAGCTTTTCCCGAGTGATCGTGAACTTCATCCGAATGCTCCCCGCTGGCCTTATAAGAAAGACTACTTACAGATAGATATACCTAGCAGCAGTAGTAGAGAGGTCGCGATGTGGATGATCCGTGCAACCACGCCATTACTCTGCGCTCCGGTTTGGCTGCCTCGTGGACAGCGTGTGCAGGGTGGGGAATCCAGCTGCCCGCAGTCCGCGTTTTCCGCTCATCCACAGCGTGCTGCATGCGCCGCGGCGATTATACCCGACTACGGTGCGTACAACTCCTGACGCGCCGACTCAACTCGTTCACGGAACTGACGATCACGCTGCAGCTGACGCTGCACCTTGTCCACACTGTGAATCACCGTGGAGTGATCGCGCCCGCCGAATGCCTGGCCAATCTCGACGAGCTGCATCTGCAACACTTCGCGCGCGAGGTACATCGCGATCTGTCGTGGTACCGTCAGCGTCTTGATCCGCGCCTTGGAACGGAGTCCCTCCGGAGTCACACCCCAGCGGCGCGCCACGACGTCCTGCACCTTGTCGATGGTCGGGTTGAGCTTGGGTTGCGAGCTCGCTGCCTCCTGGCCGGGACGGATCTTGTCGGCGAGAGCCTCGCGGGCGAGGTCGATGGTGATCTCCCGATGCCGAAGCGAAGCATAGAGCAGCAATTTGATGATGCAGCCCTCGAGCTCGCGCACATTGGAGTGCACGTACTCCGCAATAAAACTCAAGACTTCGTCAGGAATCGTGGTCTCGAGATGATCCTGCTCCTGTTTCTTCCGCAGGATCGCGATGCGGTGCTCGAGGTCGGGCTGGCCGACGTCGGCCACCATGCCCCACTCGAAGCGACTGACCAGGCGGGCTTCGAGGCCGGGCATCTCCTTGGGCGGCCGATCCGAGGTCAGGACGATCTGCCGCTTGGCCTCGTACAGCGTATTGAAGGTGTGGAAGAACTCCTCCTGCGTCGCTTCCTTGCCCTCCAGGAAGTGCACGTCGTCTACCAGAAAGAGATCCACGTCATTGCGGTAACGGCGCCGCAGCTCCGGCATGGTACGCGAGTGGATACTCTCGATCACCTCGTTGATGAACTGCTCGGCGCCGACGTAGAGCACGCGAACCGCCGGACTGCGGCGGGTCACGATGTGGCCGATAGCCTGCATCAGGTGGGTCTTGCCGAGCCCGGTGGCGCCGTAGATGAACAGGGGGTTGTAGAGCTTGCCGGGAGCTTCGGCCACGGCGTGGGCAGCCGCGGCGGCGAGCTCGTTGGACTTTCCGATGACGAAGTTTTCGAAGGTATAGCGCTCGTTGAGCGGCTGCGCCGAGGCATTGGGGGCGGCTCCGGGCGCGGCAGCGAGCGGCGCGACGAAGAAGTCCATCTGGGGGCGCTGCAGCCGCTCCTCATCGACGCGGAACACCACCGAGACCGGTCGACCAAGCGCGCGCTCGGCGAGTCGTGAGAAGAGCGCGGCGTTCTTCGCTTCATTCCACTGCACCGCAAATTCATCAGGAACGCCGAGGACCAGCCGATCGCTCTCGAACGCGACAGGCTTGGCAGGTTCCACCCAGGCTTTGAAGTCTTTTTCCGGGACTTCGCGCCGAGCGTCGTCCAGGATGCGGTTCCACGCCTCTTTCAGCGACAGCTGCATGCCGTTCTTCTGTTCTGAGGCGGTAGGGATGTCATTGGGGCAGGCGAAGCTACGGCGCTGTTGTGGAAAAGTCAACCTTGACCTAAGAGGGATGATTTCGCTAGGTTTTGCGGCTCACGGAGAACAGGATTCTGCATGCAGCCGACCTATCGTCCTCGCAACCGCAAACGGCTCAACCGGCACGGCTTTCGTGCGCGCATGGCCGATCGTTGGGGTCGCGAGGTGCTGTCTCGCCGCCGTAAGAAGGGCCGCAAGCGTCTGACGATCAAGGTTCCCTCGAAGCATGGAGGGCGCTGACGGGAGACGAACGCTGGCTGCGCGCGCGCCGGCTCACGCGCTTGGCCGAGCTTACGCGAGTGCTGAAGACAGGACAACGGAGGCGGCTCGGCCATCTCGACGTGGTGTGGGCAGAAAATCCAGCGGGCCATCCGAGGATGGGACTCATCGTTCCAAAGTTCCAATCCACCGGGGTGGCCCGCAATCGTTTGCGCCGACGCCTCAAAGAGCTGTGGCGGCGGGAGCTGATGAAGACAATCCCGGCGTGGGACGTAGTGATCCGCGCAAGGAGAGAAGCATACGCAGCACAATTCCATGCACTCCGTGACGAGCTGCGTGCCTGGCGAGCGCTCGTGGGGTAACCCGGTGGCCCGGCTGACGCACTGGCCGCGACGGCTGGCCATGCTGCTGATTCGGGGCTATCAACGGGTGATTTCCCCGGCCCTCCCCGCGAGCTGCCGGTTTACGCCGAGCTGCTCGCAGTACACACTCGAGGCGATCGGGCGCTACGGCGTCGTGCGTGGCGGGTGGCTCGGCGCGCGGCGCCTGATGCGCTGCCACCCGTTCAATCCGGGTGGCTTCGACCCGGTCCCGTAAGGCTCCCCCCCATGGATCGCCGCGTCGTTTACGCCATTCCGCTGATGCTGGCCGTCATGGTCGTCCCGGCCCTGTTGTTCCGGCGTCCGGCGACCCAGCCCGCGTCCGGCGCCGACACGGTGCGTAGTGTCCGACCGGAGAGTCTGGCGCGCACGGCTCCGACGCTGACGGCTGCACCCCAGGGCCCTCCCGCACCAGCCGATTCCTCGCGAGTGCCGGAGGACACGATCGCGGTGTCCGGTCCGCTCTACCGCTATGCGTTCAGCACCCGGGGCGGCCGGATGATCGAGGCAACCCTGTTCAAGTACAACTCGATGCGACCCGATGAACGCGGCCGGCCGGTCCAGATTCTCCAGCCAGCCAGCGAGTTCCTGGGCTTGAGCCTCCTAATCGGCGCGGACACGGTTTCGCTCAAAGACTGGCACTTCACTCCCTCGGCGCCTTCGCTGAGCATCAGCGAAGTCACGCCGCTCAGCTTTACGGCGCAGCGCGGGTCCCTCACCGTCACCCTCACCTACACGTTCCGCCCCAGCGATTACCTGGTCGACGTCGGTGGCAAGGTCGACGGGGCGGGCCCCAACGGCGCCGTGCTGTTGATCAGCATGGGGCCGGGACTGCGCAATACCGAGTCGGACAGCGTGGAGCACCACCGGGAACTCGCGGTGGTGGTGAAGGATGGCAAGGCCAATCTCACCCGGTTCATGGGTCTTACTCGGAAGGCCGGAGACGTGTATGAGCCGCGTTTCCTCGCGTTCAATGGCCCATTCGAGTGGGTTGCGGTCAAATCGAAATACTTCGTGACTGCAGTGCTGGCGCTGGACAGCAGCAGCACCGACCATCACGGGGGGATCAGCGGAGCGAGCGCGGTGGGGACCGAGCGGGTGCGGGCCACCTCGAAAGCGACGGTTACGGCTGGGTTGCCGGTGCCGGCAGCGGGCCGCTTCCACTTTCAGCTGTATGCGGGCCCGCTGGAATACCCCAGGCTTCGCGCGATCGGCCACGATTTCGACGATGTCAACCCGTACGGATTGCCCGGGCTGCGCACCATCATCCGCCCGGTTGCGCTGGGAGCGCGTGGGCTCCTGGTGTGGCTGCACAACGGGCTCGGCGTGGCTTATGGCTTGGGGCTGATCCTCTTCGGGCTGGCCATTCGAATCGTGCTGTGGCCTCTCAACCAGAAGGCGATGCGCTCATCCATGGCGCTCCAGGCCGTGCAGCCGCTGATGAAGGAGCTGCAGGAGCGCTACAAGAGCGACCCGCAAAAACTGCAGCAGGAGATGTTCAAGCTCTACAAGGAGCACAACGTCAATCCGCTGGGCGGCTGCTGGCCGATGCTACTGCCGATCCCGATTCTGTTCGCCTTCTTCTTCGTGTTCCAGAATACCATCGAGCTCCGGGGCGCCTCCTTCCTATGGCTCCCGGACCTGTCGCGTCCGGATCCGACGTTCGCTATTCCCATCCTGATGGGAGTCTCGATGCTGGTCCTCAGCTGGACCGGCCAGCGGGGGATGCCTCCGAATCCGCAGGCCAAGATGATGATGTATGTGATGCCGGGGATGATGACCTTCCTCTTCCTCCGCTTTGCCTCCGGCCTCAACCTGTACTACACCGTCATGAACGTCGCGAGTCTGCCCCAGCAGTGGCTGCTCTCGCGCGAGCGCCTGCGCCGGAATCCGAAACCTCCGCCTGCCAATCCGAAAGCTCTGGCTGGGAAAACGCGGTAGCCGCTAGCCGGGGAGCCGGGGGCGGTAGCTTCAGGAATGCTCACGGACGTCATTGCTGCTCTGGCTACTCCACCGGGCCGCTCGGCGCTGGCCGTGATCCGGGTTTCCGGGTCTCTGGCCATCGAGACGGTCCAGCGGCTGACGCGCCGCGAGCTAGGCAGTCTGCCGGAGCGAGTGGCGACACTCTGCACGCTCTCCGCCGTGGACGGCAGCCCCCTCGATCAGACCATCCTCACGCTGTTCCGAGCTCCTCACAGCTACACCGGGCAGGACCTGATCGAGCTGTGCTGCCATGGCGGCCTGCTGGTGCCGGCGCAGGTGCTCGCCGCACTTCATTCCGCCGGGGCACGTCAGGCCAATCCCGGGGAATTCACCAGACGCGCCCTGCTCAATGGCAAGCTCGACTTGCTGCAGGCCGAGGCAGTCGCAGACCTCATCGATGCCACGGTGCCGGCCCAGGGGAAGGCCGCTCTCCACCAATTGGAGGGCGGACTGTCGCGCCGGATCGGCGCCGTGCGCGAGCTCCTGCTCGAACTCCTGTCCCTGCTGGCCTACGACATCGATTTCCCTGAAGAGGACGATGGTCCGATTGCTCCGGAACAGATCCGGGCACAGCTCGCCGCGGCTCAAGAAGCGATCGCACAGCTCCTCGCTACAGCCCCTGCGGGAGAGCGGCTCCGGGAAGGGGCTCTCGTGGTGATCGCCGGGCGCCCCAATGCCGGCAAGTCCTCGCTCTTCAACGCCCTGCTGGGCATCCATCGCGCTCTGGTCACCGAGATTCCCGGCACCACGAGGGACACCATTGAGGCCTCGACCGAGGTGCAGGGCTGGCCGGTCCGGCTGGCGGACACGGCCGGCCTGCGCGATGCCGACGAGAGACTGGAGCAGATGGGGATCGAGGTAAGCAAGCGCTACGTCGCGGCTGCGGATCTGCTGCTCCTGTGTGTGGAGGCGGGACGAACGCCCACGGCGGAAGAGCAACAACTCCTCCGCGAGCGTCCCGCGCTCCTGGTCCACACCAAGAGCGACCTCGTTCCCCTTGCCGAGCGCGAGAGCGGGTCGGGGATACCGGTTTCGGCAATCACCGGCGAGGGCCTGGACCGGCTGCGCCACTCGTTGGCCGCTCGACTCTTCCACAGCGACCGCGGGTTCGCGAGTCTCGAGCCGATGCTTACCCGCGAGCGACACCGCGAGGCACTGGCGCGGGCGGTAGGCGCGCTGGAACAGGCGAAAAAGGAGCTCGGAGAAGCGGTGCTCGCCGCGCACCACGTGCGCGAGGCCGTTGCCGCGGTCGAGGAGCTGATCGGGGTGATTCATCCCGACGAGATCCTGGGCCACGTATTCGAGCGATTCTGCGTGGGGAAGTAGGAGACCCGCTAGCGCTTGTGGGTGCCGTCGCAGAAGGGCTTGTTCTTGCTGAAGCCGCAGCCGCAAAGCTTCACCTGGCCAGGGATCTTGGAAGGCGGCGGCTCGACCACGTCCCCGGCGTTGTTGCGGATGACGATCGGTCCTTCGATCACGATCGGTCCCGCGGGCTTGAGCGTGAGAGTGACGGGAGCGGTCTGGTCTGTCGATTCCATTGATCAATAATATGAAGGGAGCAGGGAGGAGGGAGGAGGGACTAGGCCGTTCGGAATCCCAGGGCGGCGTCTTCCAGGGTCTGGAAATCGTTGACCGGGGCTCGCAGAGCGGCAGCGATACCTCGCGCCGTGACGAGCGGCTCCGCCATCCTGTGGCCGAGGTAGTAGCCGCAACGTTCGGGAAGGACCCGCCCGAGCCCTGAACGGGCGGATGGGCTCATCCCGCCGGAGAGGTACTTGAGCCGCAAACCGAGCCCGGTACGATCGAGGTCGTGATGAGCGGCGCGGCGCAAAAAGGCCTCGAGCTCGCGCATCCGCTGGTACTGACGCCGCGGATATCCGAAGTACTCCTCGGCATCGAACCCTGGGGCCACGGCCTGAGAGGCGTGGACAGCCAGGCCCTCGTTGAGCAGGTGCTCCCGGAGTGTCGCGCGGCTTCCAGTGGTCCAGTAGTCGTAGTTGCCCCCGGCTTCCGCGATGAGACGGCGCAGTTCGCTCTCACTGGCCGGGGAGGTATACCGGACGGTGTGGGCGACTTCGTGCGCTACCCAGAGGGGAAGCAGCTCCGGGTTCTGGCCCATTCCGAAGGTTTCGGCGTTGACCCGGCCCGTGAAATGCTCAAGGCAGACAAAGGCGACGCCGCGGCCGTTCAATACCAACTCGCCTGCGTTAGCCGCGCCAACACCCACCATGAGCAGGCAATCGGTTGGTCGGTCCACCTGGAGCAGGTCTTCCGCGCGGTGGAGGGCCTCTTCCACAACCCGGGCCACATCCACCTGGTCGAGCAGGGCCTGCAGATCGCTGCGATCGGCTCGGACTGTGGCCGCGATCACCTCAGCGGCGTGGGGGCTCTCCAGATCGAGGACGTAGTTGCTCCAGTAGGAAGCGAGCAACGGCCGGTGCGCATCGATGAAGCGGTGATAAGCCGCTTCGGGATCAGATTGTGAGAGGATGTCGAGGAATTCCGGAATCAGATTGATGAGCACGCGACAAAATAAGAAACGCCGCGAGCGAAACAAGGGAGCAGGTGCAAGAAGCCGCTAGCGGGAATCCTTTCGCTTGCGTTTGGAGGCCTCGTCGAGAAAGCGCCGCTCGTCGGCGGTCAAGCTCTGGATGCCGAAGGCGCTGATCTTGTCGAGCACCCGGTCAACTTCTTCCGCGGGATACTCCTCGCGTGGCTCGGGTCGAGCGAGTGCGGGCCGCACCTCGGTGCTGGTGCTCGCCTGCCGAACCGGCATAGGAGCCATGACGGGCCGCCGAGCGATGCTCTTCGGCTCTTGACGCTGGCGCCGCGTCACCAGCCCCTGGATTCTGAAGAAGAGGTACCCCGCTGCCAGTCCTCCGAGATAACCGAGGTGGGCGATGCCGCCAGCCACCCAGAGGGCAAGCACCAGATTGGCGCCGGCCAGCAGAACGATGAGCGCCCGGGCGCTCAGGTTTACTTGAAACGGCAAAAGCTTGGCCTTGGTATCGGAGCCACTGAACGCAAAGGCGAGGACAACGCCAAGTGCGGCGCCGGTAGCTCCGACCATGGCGGGTACCGTCATGATCGAGGTCAACCCAAAGGCGAATGCTGAGGCACCGAGACCACAGTAGATGTAGTACAGCAGAAAATCGCGGCTGCCGAAGCGGCGCTCGACCGGGGGTCCGAAGGCAAAGAGCAGCAGGAGATTGGCGCCCAGGGCGAGAATCCCCTGATGGACGAACATGTACGACAGGAAGGTCCAGGGCCGCTGGAGCGCCTGGTTGGGCACGAAGCGCAGTGCGTCGGCGAAAACCGGTGCGGTGAGCACCGATTTGAGGAGGACGAAGCTCACCGCCTGGCTGAGCATGAGGCGTCCGACCCAAGGGGTCAGTTTGGCTCTTGGAGCGGATTGCGGCCGATTCTTGCTCATCCTGACTTACCCGCGAGGCACACCCGCTCGCACAACTCCGCAAAGGGGATGCCGACCGCCGCTGCAGACTGGGGGAGTAGACTGGTGGCTGTCATACCCGGCAGGGCATTCGCTTCTAAACAGACCAATTCCCCTGCCTGTGTCAAGCGAAAATCCACCCGTGAATAACCGCCAAGTTTGAGGGCCTGGTGCGCCAGTACGCCGAGTCTGCAGCACTCTGCAGTGACATCGGCGGGAAGCTTGGCGGGAAAGATCTCTTCGGACATGCCGGGGGTGTACTTGCATTCATAGTCGAAGATCTCATGGCGGGGTATGATTTCCCCCACGGCGAGGGCCCGTCCCTCGAGCACTCCGACGGTGAGCTCTCTACCAGGAATGTACGCCTCGAGCATGACTTCGTTGTCGTAGCGCGCAGCCAGCTCTACTGCTGCGTCGAAACCGGGGGGCTCCTTGACGACGGAGAGGCCGACGGTCGACCCCTGCTTGCAGGGCTTTACGACCATCGGCCAGCCCAGCCGGCGCTCGGCTTCCTCCACCGTTGCGGGGGCCATCAGCCAATCCGCCGTGGGCACGCTCGCGATCCGGAAGAGTCGTTTGGCAATGTCCTTGTTCATGGCGAGCCCGCAGCCGAGCGAGCGGCTACCGGTGTAGGGCACGCCGACAACGTCGAGCACCGCCTGGAGAGTGCCGTCCTCACCGCGGCCGCCGTGCAGAGCGAGAAAGAGCACCTCGGCATCGCGAATAACGGGAAGCGTGGCAAGACCCGAGAGCAGCACGCCTCGCTCCAGACTCACCAATTCCTCTATGGCGGGCGGCACCCTGCCCACCGATCCCGAAAGCAGACGAGCTTCCTCCGACTGGGGAATAAACCCTCTCGCGGTATCCACGACCGAAACGGAATGACCCCGGCTGCGGAGCGCCGTAATCACCTGGACGGCGGAGGCGATCGCAACGTCGCGCTCGCTGCTCGTGCCTCCGGTAAGGACGGTGACTTTCACCGCGATTTCATGGTGTGGTCCCGCCACGGTCGGGATGACGGAAGTGGACCGGTTGGGTAAACAGAGTCGCGACGGCAACCCCGTTATGCAGTGCCGGCGCGTAGTGGAGTTTGGGGACCGCGGCCAGTGCCGCGGAGTCGAGTGCAGGGTAGCCGCTGGATTCCTGAATCCGGGTGGAGTCGGCGACGACGCGCCCGGTTTCGTCGGCGAAGAGCCGGAGCAATACGGTCCCGCTGATGCGGAGCTGGTACAGGACGGGAGGGTATTCGACCGGGGGCGCCGCGTCGAGCGCGACGGGGGGCTCGTCGCTCCGCGCGGCAATCGCGGTGGGATCGACCGGCAGCGTCACGGTGTTCTCGGGCTTCCGGCGACAGGAGGACAGCACGGCACCTAGCAGCAGCCCCGCCGCGATTCGACGTCCCACTCGCATGGCAGGAAAGTACTCGGCTTCACCCCCGGTCGCTGGCTTGTCGCTTGAGCTCAGCCAGGTGGTTGAGCGCCTCGAGCGGGGTCATGCGATCGAGGTCGAGCGAGCGCAAGGCAGCCAGCGCGGGATCGGGTGGGGTTTCCAGGAGCAGCGGCAGCTGTCCCGGATCGGGATCCGGAACCGGAGTACCGGCCGCGACCCGATGCTCGCCCTCCAGCGTGCGCAGTACCGCATTGGCCCGGGTCACGACCTCGCGTGGCAAGCCGGCTAGCTGGGCGACGTGGATGCCGTAGCTGCGATCGGTGCCGCCGGGCTCGAGACGGTGGAGAAAGACCACGGCGCCCTCCGTCTCGCGCACGGCAACGTTGAGGTTGCAGGCGTGCTGGAGTCGCTCGGGCAGCTGCATCAGCTCGTGGTAGTGGGTGGCAAACATGGTCTTGCAGCCCACGCGGTCGTGCAGGAATTCGCTCACGGCCCAGGCGATGGCGACGCCGTCATAAGTCGAGGTGCCCCGGCCGATTTCGTCGAGCAGCACCAGAGAGCGCGGCGTCGCGCCGTGCAGAATGGCGCTGGTCTCGCTCATCTCCACCATGAAGGTCGACTGGCCGCGGGCGAGGTTGTCGGACGCGCCGACCCGGGTGAAGAGCCGGTCGACGACTCCGATCCTGGCCGAGCTGCAGGGGACGAAACTGCCGAGCTGGGCGAGGATGACGGTGAGTCCGATCTGGCGGAGGATGGTGCTCTTGCCGGCCATGTTGGGCCCGGTGACGAGCTGCAGGCGCGCGGCGCGGTCGAAGTGGATGTCGTTGGGCATGAAGGTTTCGCGCGGCATGAGGCGCTCGAGCACCGGATGCCGCGAGGCGGTGAGCTCGAGCGCGAAGTCGTCGCTGACGACGGGGCGCACGAAGCGGCTTTGCACCGCGGTCTCGGCGAGCGCCGTCCACACGTCGAGGCGGGCGAGCACGGCCGCGGTCTGCTGCAGCCGCGCGACGGCCGCCCCCACCCGGTCGCGAAGCGCGGCAAAGAGCTCGGCCTCGCGCTCCGCCATGCGGGCCTCGGCTCCTAACACGCGGGCTTCGTATTCCCGGAGTTCGGGGGTCACGAAGCGCCCCGCGGTCGCGAGGGTCTGGCGCCGCCCCTAATCGGGCGGCACCTTGGCGCTGGGGGCTTGGGTGACTTGGAGGTAATAGCCGCAACCCGTTTTGTACCCGAGCTTGAGCGAGGCGATCCCGGTGCGTTCCCGCTCGCGCTGTTGGATCGCCGCGATGAACCGGCGTCCGCCGTCACGGAGCTCGCGGCTGTTGTCGAGCTCACTGTCGTAGCCGGAACGGATCACGCCACCCTCGGCGAGCGAGCCGGGCAGCTGGTCATTGAGCCCGGCGGCGAGCGCGGCCGTGAGGTCCTCGAGCGGGTCGAAGTCATCCGAGAGGGCGGACGGGCGGACGGGCGGACGAGCGGAACGCTTCGGGAGTGTCGCTCGGAACCGGCGACAGCCCCGCGAGCGAGGCTGCCACCCAGTCCTTGTCGCCGAACGCATCGAAGACCACGCCGATGTCGCCGCCGGCGGCAACGCGGATCAGTTGCCTGACGGCATCCCGGTCGGGCTCCAGGCGGAAATAGACCTCGACCAGCCAGGGCGGAGCCGGGGAGCCGTCCTCCCGTTCGAAGGCCGCCACCGCCGTTTCCGCCC
>CAYNNS010000050.1:0-15042 GCA_964398345.1 uncultured Gemmatimonas sp.
GGAGAGGGAGATGAGGGGAATGTATCGCCGGGCAGAGCGCCAACGCGAACAGCGAACAGCGCAGGGCGAACGGGATTGGCGTCAGTGTCGATACATGCCTGTTCCAATTGGAGTTATATCATAAGCGGCTTATGTTTCTGTTATGTCGGGATTGAAGCGCCATTTGAGAGCCATTGGACGGATCGGCGGGCTGCGCAGCCGGCGGCGGCTTGACCCCGCTGAGGCACGCGAAATGGTGCGGATCCGGGAAGCGCGGAAGGCTTTCCGGCGCTTTCACGCGCGTTACTTCGCGTCGTACCCGGCGGAGCTCCCCCTAACCCGCTACGACCTGCCCTGGCTGCTGGAGCGGCTGCGTCGCTCCGGGGATCCGGACGCCGAAGCGATCGCCGCCAGGCTCGAGCCGGCCGGCGCCGGCCAACTGCCTGGGGAGGACGTCGATCCCGTGGTCCGCCGGCTGCAGACCGAGAGCTTTCGCCGGATGAGCGCGGAGCGAAAGCTCGAGCTGGCCGACCAGCTGCGCGCGCTTGCCACCGAGCTCCAGCACCTCCGCGATGTCCCTGGTTGAGCTGTTCCGCCGTTTCGCCCGGCCGCTCAACCAGCTCGGCATTCCGTATATGGCGACGGGTGCCGTCGCCGCGATCGTCTATGGCGAGCCGCGGCTGACCCTCGACCTCGATCTCGTACTCCAGCTCCGGCTTGAAGCCCTAACCCGCTTCGCCGAGGCGTTTCGCGCCGACGATCTCTACGTTCCTCCCCTCGACGTGCTCCGTCACGAGGCCGCTCGGCCGGCGCATGGTCACTTCGACCTCCTGCATTACGCCACCGGGCTCCGTGCCGACATCTATCTCGCCGGCAACGACCCGCTGGACCTGTGGGGCATCGCGAATCGGCGTCAGGAGCGGGTCGGCGGCGAGCCGGTGCAGATCGCACCGCCCGAATACGTGATCGTCCGCAAGCTCGAGTACTTCCGGCAGGGGGGCTCGACCAAACACCTCGACGACATCCGCGCGATGCTTCGGGTGCGGCCTGAGCTGATCGACACCGCACGCATCGCCGGGTTCGTGCGCGAACGGGGTTTGGCTAGGGAGTGGGCGATGCTTTAGCCCGATGCCTGGGGTCGACTCCGACTCGAACCCCGCAAGTCTGACCTCGAAGGCCCCATTCGTCGAAGTAGGCCCACGAGGAGTCCGAGCTTGAGGTATCTTCTCCAGACATCTAGTTCGACCAATCATTCCAAGGCGGCGACACTGAGGGCGTATTTGGTGCCAATTCCATGACGAAGTATTGGGTGATAGCTCCCTTCGATGCGACGCAGCCAGACTACTGGCAGCGCATTTGGGCGGACGATCTTGCGCGCGGGGTCATCACGGTCGGTTGGGCAGAGGTCGGGAACATTCTAGATCTCGACAAAGCGAGCTTGCGCTCAGTCATTGACAAGGCTTATCCGACAAGGCCAAAGGCCGTTCGTGGGCTGTTCACCAGCATGCTTTGGAGCTTCTGCCATGAGATCCAAGCTGGAGACTTCGTAATTGCAAGAAGAGGGACGCGGCGCGTGGCAGGGGTTGGCGTAGTAACCTCAATTGCACGCTACGATGCTGATTACGATCGTTCATTGTTCCCTTCAACTGAGTCTGGCCATCCCTTCTCAATAGGCGTCCAGTGGAGGCTTGAGCCAAGAGACATGCCTCTTGAGGGGCCTCCGTTCGCCATCCACGCTCTGTACGAAACCACAGCTGATATCCTCGAGCGCATCGGCGCTGCATCTCCCGCGCAGACCGGTATTGGTGCTACGTCTGAAGCCGCAGAATTCATCCTTGAAAAGTACCTCGAAGAGTTTATCGTCTCTAACTTTGATTCGATCTTCCGAGGCAGTTTGCAACTGTACGCCGACGACGACGGCCAAAAAGTCGGCCAACAATTCCCCACCGACGTTGGCCCTATTGATATCCTTGCACACGACGCAGCGAACGATGCCCTAGTAGTGATTGAATTAAAGAAGGGTCGTGAGTCCGACAGAGTCGTGGGTCAGGTGCTTCGTTACATGGGTTGGGTGAAAGAAAACCTTGCGGAGAGCAATCAGACTGTTCGTGGCTTGATCATTTGCCAAGAACGAGATGATCGACTCAAGTATGCGATCAGAATGGTGCGAGATGTTTCCGTCAAATGCTACAAGGTAGACTTCAAGCTTATGGACCCATCGAGTCAGTAGTGAACTTTGAATTGGTTGAAGGCCAATCGAGGGAGAGCGACAACCGTCTCTGGGTTAGGCTTATGTCAATAGAGCGCGAAGAATACGCTGACTCATTGAATCAACGGAGATCCGGGTCTTGAATGGACCCGAGATCTTGGCTCGTACCATATCGGTCCCGCGTGTTAGGGAGGCCGGTACTCCCCCTTGGCAGTACCACCCACGAAGTGATCATCATTCAAAGGTCGCATGCTGGACCATGCTTCTCGACCTTCTTCAGCATTCCGACCAACTCTGCGAACACGTGGCCTCTGGGAAAGTCGCGTTTGGCATCAACCATGTCATGGTTGATTTCACCAACAATAAGAAGAAGGCATTAGACCTGGTCGTCTGTCGACCACGTGAAGGAGAGGCAAGGAGGCCGCAGAGTTTTCGCACAATCGCAGCAACTTACGGAATTCACCTCAGCAGCGACGAACTTAGGATCCTCCACAAACTCCCGGACATTCCAATTCGACCCGTCGGTTCGGTTTTGGTTGCGGTGGAAGCGAAGGCTGCCATGACTGAATTCGCAAAGGCCCGGCCAAGGCTCTATAGTGAGCTGCAGGATAGTCACGTCACTGTACATGGAGACACCACGGAGGCAATCGCAGTTGGGTTCGCGATGATCAACGGTTCTGAAACCTTTGTGAGCCCCACAGCGAATCCTTCACTCAGCTATGGCGCACCATTGAAGATCTCCAAGCACGATCAACCTAGACAGTTACAGTTGACGGTTGAGCACTTGTTGAGGTTACCACGGAGATCCGATACCACAACGCCAGGATTTGACGCCTTTGGTGTGATCGCGGTGAACTGCAGGAACGACAACGAGAGTCCTGTAACCTTGATAACAACCCCGCCCGCCCCTCAGCCCGGCGACGGCATTCACTACGATTCGATGATAGGCAGAATTACGGGCCTTTACGCAACGAGGTTCAAGAGAGGTTGAACAATTGTTACGCAAGTCTAAAGAATCTACGAAGACGATTACCAAGAACCTCCGACCGCACTTCGCATTCCCAAATCACTAGAGTCCGATATCCTTGATGCCTGAGTGCCGCAACGATGCGGCCATCACGCTCACGATTTTCCTTGAACTTTGCCAACCAGAAGACCCTGTTCGTCTTCGGTATCGTTGCACGGGCACACTTAGGATGAGAGTGCCAGAAACACCCGTGGACGAAGATGACCCATCCCCTTGTGCGGTTTACCAGGTCAGGACGTCCTGGCAGGTCGATCCCTCTCGTGCGGTAACGTATTCCTAGCGAGCGTAACGCTTTCCTAACTCTGAGCTCTGCCAGCGTACCACTCCGTCGAACTCCGCGCATTCGCTCAGAAGTTCGCTTATCTACCAGGCCCGGACGCAGCAGCGTACTCCTGAGCTTGATACCTCGAGTACCACTCATGCCGCCACGATTGCTTTACGCGCCTCTTCTAGGTGTAGTTCGATAGCTTCAATGAATCCTGGAGGAAACCTCAAGCTACTAACCTTCGTCCTAGCAAGGAAACCTGACGTCGCTTTGGTGGATAGAGGCTTGACTGGAAACCTTAGGAAAGAACCTAACGGTCTAGCCTTTCGTCTGACCGGCCAGGTTGAAACGATGGCAGCCCTGCGTCCCTCTCCAACATTCCAGCCAGCCTTCGGCCAGCTCGAACCAGACTCAAGTCTCCAGTTTTCGGGAATCTTGATTCCAGCCAGTCGTAGGAGACGCTCTCCTATCCACTCTGCAACATCTACTGTAACTGCATTACCGACGAGCTTCCATCGTGTATCGCGCTGACGTCCAACCGAAGCAGGCGAAGTCCATTCCGCTGGAAAGCCTTGAAGCCTTTCACCATCCCTAATGTCCGGTATTACGATCCTTCCATCAGGCATCCAGATCGCTGGAGGGGACGGGATTCCAACCGTAGAGCCACCTTTCAGGGTTGGCACGGCATCTACCGCCCAGCCTAAACCCCGCACACCTTCAGTCCAATAGAAGCCACATGCGCTCCGACTGCTGCGTTGGGGGTTCGTAGGTTCTTCGTTTCCTCCAAAGAGAACGAGTCGGGGATCACTGATGCGCGAGCCCACAATGAAAACCCGTTCTCTTCTTTGAGGAAGACCAAAGGCTCGAGTGTCTATGACTCGGTAGGCCCACTTATAACCAAGCTGCTCCAAGGAGGAAAGGACATAATTCAGGGCCTGGCCTCTATTGAGTTGGAGCATGAAAGGAACATTCTCCAACAACACCCAAGGAACCCGATGCCGCTCAAGCAATGCGAACACATGGGACACTAATCCTGACTGTTGACCGCCAATCCCACGCGTCATTCCCGCCTGGCTAAGATCCTGGCACGGAAAACCGGCGCAGATAAGGTCAATGTCTCTCCGAATCCTCTTTAGAGTGCGAATATCGGTGTGTAGCGGGACCCTTGGATATTTCGCCTCAAGAACGGCCTGCGCTGCTGGGTCGATTTCACACAAGAGTTGCGAGGAGTGGCCTGCTCGTTCCAGGCCGCGTTCAATCCCGCCGATACCAGCAAAGAGGCCAGCGACACTCAGCGAACGTGCGCGAGCATCGCCTTCAATACGGTGACCGTCACCGAATTGAAATTTGGTTTGCGTGTCCTGACTAAAGTGGCGCGACGACATTGAACTGATTAGGAGCGTATCCGTAAATGTGGATTGGAATGACGCTCTAATATGGCGGAAAGAACTTCTCGATTGCAACAAGGGCTTTCGACCGCAAGCCTACAGTATTTCGCGAAAGTGCCGAATCCGATTGAGCGATGGCCCGATTTCCCTATTGGAGTCTACGATTACCGGATTCGGCGTGGAGATTTGAGCGAAGCAACCCAAGAATGCGCTCACAAGTTTCCTGTGAACTTGCCAGCCGATACCAGGCAGAGTTCCTATATATAGACTCGAATTTGTCTAATGTCTGCAGGCTTAGCCATCGAAGTGGCCCGCTGTGGGTCACTCGGGTCTCGAGATAATCTGTGTCAAGCGTTTCAGCTTCTGGACAACACAGCAACAACATGAGGTCATGAACGGTTGTAGGCTCAAAGGTCGGCCATAGCTTTGAGATTATCAGATCTTCTAGTGGAATCGCTTGAACCTGGGCGATCCGTGAATCACCAAGAGCCCTGATTTGCCTTTGAATTCTCCGCTCAATTGCTGGGACGAGGTTATAGTGTCCAACTAAAGGCAGGTCAGGTTGGTCAACATCGAGCAATGTGAATCGACCAGGAAAAACTGTGATGATCATCTCGTACAGTTCGTCGCGCTTTACAAGCTTCTTGAAGCCTGCGTGCTCCGACTTAATGGATGGTCGTTCCTTAAACCCACGGCTCAAAAAGAATGCAGCAAGAGTTTGAACGTCAGATGGAAGGACGAGAACATCGAGGTCATGCAACCGTCTTGGAAGATGTCCCACGTACGCTCCCACTGCTGCTCCGCCAAACAGAGCATAAGGAAGACCTGCAACGCGGCAATGCTGATCCAATTCATTCAGCCAGTAGATGAGATAGCTCTCATACGAGCGTTCCAAGTACCACGCCCCCGAGACGTCACGGTTAGCTCTCATGACGTGGCTCCAGGTTTTACAGTGCCGACGGTCGTTCGTGTCACTGTTTCTCTGAGGACGTTCACAATATCGGTCTTATAACGTCTGATCAAGAGAAGATAGGACTTGTTTGTTCTCAGCTGCCGCTCCATTCCGTACTGCCGAACCTTCCGACCGGAGATCAGCAGGACAATGCCAATTAGCCCCTCGATCGCTGCAGATACCCAGCCAGGGATATCTTCCCGGAGGAAGCTGACACGCAAGGTGGATGTAAAAGGATTATACCAAAGACTACCAACGAGAGCGATTACTGCGAACGCAAACCAGAGGAATGCGCTATACTTGAGAGTTTCAGCAATTACTGTCATCTTCTGCCATCGTACCAAGTTCCAAGCAAACTCAGAACCCGCCCCTTCGCCCACAACGGTAAATAGAGCACTCTTGGCGAGCTCTCTTTGAGAGTGTTTCTCGTCATCTGTGATGCCCCATTCTTCCAGCAGCGTGTCGACTTGACCGTTGAATACCCTAAAGTTGGCCTTTACGTCGGAATTCCACTGATAAACCTTCAGTGATTCAATAAGGTGTCCGACTACAAGCGAACCGACGATCGCTGCCCCCAAATCCACTCCACCAAGCCCCCCCTTGCCGATTAGATAACTTGGTAGGAGGAAAAAGATAACAACAGCCATTGCCCCAGGAACAATGTACTTCTCAAGATGGTACGGCTGAGCGTCGTAGATGTCTCTTCGATTTAGCGGATCATCGGCCTTTTCAGTTGCCATCTCGCCTCCTGTTTCGCACTCTCAAGTGACACGGGATGACTAATTCAAAGATTACATCCAACTCGTACTCAAAGCAGGGCGTCCGCCTCCGGACAGGATGGCAGCCGTGGTCGACCGATGGATCCCAGGTATTCGCCGATTTCGTTAGCAGATCCCCTCAATTTCTCGTGCCGACAGGAACTAACCGTCACAACTAGTACCGCCAAGTTACCGTATCCACACCCCGCGGGCGCTCTTTTCGGGATCTCCCCCAAAATCTGCGGAATGAATATCGATGATACCGGAGCCGGCTCACCCATTCGGGCGTCACGCGACGGCGCTCAGGCCGCCCGCCGAACCTCCCTCCACTCCGCCAGCACTTCCTCTTGGCTCTCGAACTCGAGCGCGATCACATCGTCCGCCAGCAGCAGCATCCGCTCTAGCCCCGTCCAGGTCGCCTGCAGGTTGATTTCCAGCTTTCGCAGCTGGGGCCCATAATCCGCGACCAGCTTCTGGGTGTGCTCGTAAAGAGTGATCAGAGAGCGCATCCCCTCGAGCAGGCCTGCATCCTTCCCCGCCGCTTCTGCCTCCGCCAAAGCCCGCCGGCATGCCTTGATGATCCGTCGCGGTGCATCGCTGTCCTGTAACCCGGCGCCAGGCCGTTGCTTGGCCAGGAGCTCCGCCAGGCCTTGACGGGTGACATCGCGAATCCGCCTGGCCGGACCCTCGAATTCCAGGATCTCCGCTCGCTCCCCCCGGAACACCGTGTCTTCCAGGATCAGCTTCCGCACCAGCAGCTTGAACACCCTCAGCTCCGGGAACTCCGGGTCATCCGGCAGCCGGGCCTTCAGAAAAGCCTCGGCCCGGGCCGCCATCGCCATCCACTCCACAGTTGGCTCTCTCATATATGTCTCCTCTATGTCTCCTCGCTCAATCTCCCTTGTATAAGAGGGGCACCAGGAAGGTCCACACCCCGATCGCCACCGAAATCAGCCCCGGCGGGCTCGCCGGCAGCTCGAGCGACAGGAGCTGCCCCCCGGTCGCGTACACCCACAACGTGAACGACACCATCGACACCAGCACCGCCCCCACCTGCACCGGCTTCCCGCTCTCGTGCGTCCCCACCGCCCGCGTCAGCACCACCAGTCCCAGACACACCGTCGCCCACACGCCGAGCCAGGTTTCCGCCGTCGCTTTGAACGTCAGATACAGTGCGACGACCTCCGATGGCACCAGTTTGACCAGCCGAGACAGATAGAGGTCGCCGTTCTCCCGTGCTGGCGCGGCAGCCGACCCGCCGCCCGGCTCCGGCGTTCGGATTCGGAGCGGCGCATTCCAGGTTGGCTGTGCGAAGACCGTCGGCATCCGGTTTCCTTCCGTCATTGCTCCGCATTTGATGAGACGCATCGCGTATGCCATGAGCTTTCCTCCGAATCAGACCAACCATTCGCGGCGCAGAGCGTCCGCTCGGCTCCTCCATGCTGCCGCCCGGCGCGTGCGACCCTAAGCGCACGTCCCGCCGTCGGTTGACCGCGGCGTGCGACACGCCGCGGGCCCGCGACAACCGGCCGCGCGCGGTAACCCGCCGGCCTCGCGCGGGGAGCGACCGGCCCGACGGTGCACCGTCCACTTTTGATGACACTCGGGAGGAAAGTGTCCACCCAGTGAGACTTTTGTTCCGGCCCGCTTCCGCCCTGACACGGTCCGCGAGCCGCCGCGTCCGGCCTGCAATCGTGCGTGAGGTACCGGGGGTCACCCGCAAGCCCCGCAAGGACTTCCGCGCCGGTCCAGCGCGTGTTAGCGGTGCGCCACCGCGCGCCCGCACCGGAACCGCGACCGTCTGGCACAGAACATGAGTCTGCCCCGCCACGTCGGCCGTTGTCGAGGCGCCGACTTCCCATCTTCTCACGCGGTGAGCCAGGCCCAGCCTCCTCGACGATCTCACCCGCGCACATGCAGGAAGGAGGAACCACCAATGGACGTTCGTTTCAGCAGGAGAATCGAGAGGGCCACGCGGGTGCGCGAGTTCTGCAAGGCTCACCCGCTCCCCGACCCGGCCTACGCGACCGCGCTGGCCGCGCTGGAGGAAGCCATCGCCCGCGCCCAGGCGATCGCGGACCGGCAACATCAGGGCCTCGCCGCCGCCCGGGCCGCCCGGGGCCGCCGCCGCCAGCTGCGGAAGGACCTGCACACCCAGATCCTCAAGTACCTGGTCGCCGTCGGTGATCTCATCGCCGCCGAGCGGCCCGAGCTGGCGGAGAAGCTGGGTCTCCCACGCAGCGACCTCAGCTACCGAAGCTTCGTGACCGCGGTGCGCGGCATGCTCGCCTCGGCCACCCCGGAAAAGGAGCTGCTGGTCAAGAAGGGCATGAGCGAAACCCTGCTCGACGACCTCGGCCGCATGGTGGATGCGATGGAAGCGGCCGGCGAAACCGCGCGCACCAGCCGCCGGGAGCACATCGGCGCCCGCGCCGATTTCGACGTCGTCAGCTTCGAGCTGGCCAAGGAGATCGGCGTGCTCGAGGGCCTCTATCGCTATCGCTTCGGCGCCGATGCGGAGCTGATGGCGGAGTGGGACGCGGTGCGCCAGATCCCCGGCCTGCCGCAGCCCAAAGCCGAGGAGAAGACTCCACCCGACTCGGGGGGCGGGTCGCCGAAGGCAGCATAGATCGAGGAAGACGACTGAAGGGCGCGAGGGACGGGATTCTCCGGAGGGCGCGTCAGTGGCGCCCTGAAGTGCGGCTCTAGCTTCTAGGTTAAGCGCACTGCAGCGCCCGAAGGAGAGTCCCGTCCTGAGCACCCGCAGCCGGTCTCGACGCGCTCTTTTGGTTATGCACCGCCGAGCCTACGTTGTATCGTGTCGGCGGACCCTTCACGAGCCTCCGCCGATGCCAGTCACCGGCAGATTCTCCAAGCTCTTCTACGAAAGGCTTGGCGACCAGGTCGCCAATGAGCTCGTGGATTGGTTTAACGCCTTGGATGCCACTTATCGAGCTGACCTCAACGAGCTGAACGAGCGGAACTTCGCAAAGTTCGATGCCAAGCTCGAGCAGCGACTGGCGGAGCTGCGGTCTGATCTGGTCATCCGAATCGAGCGCATCGAAGCACGGCTGGATTCCAAGCTCGATCAGAACGTCGCCGAGCACGCCTTCGCTCAGCTCAGCGCCAAGATCGACCAGGCGGTCGCCGCCATGGACGCCAAGCTCGAACGACGGCTCGGAGAACAAACCCGCTGGCTGCTCGGCGCGTGGGGGATTCTGCTTGCCGCCGTAATCGGTCTCTGGGTTAAGGGATAGGTCCGGTCGGGCAGCCGCAAATGGCGACGGGCGCGAGGGACGGGATTCTCCGGAGGGCGCGTCAGTGGCGCCCTAAAGTGCGGCTCAAGTTTCTAGGTTAAGCGCACTGCAGCGCCCGTAGGAGAGTCCCGTCCTGAGCGCCTGTGCCAGACTTGATAGCCCCTCCGCCGAGTCCATAGCTTATGGTCATGCCCATCGCGGTTCCGCGTTACAACATCGAGGACCTGGAGTCCTTCCCGGACGACGGCAACCGCTACGAGCTGCTGGACGGGATCCTGCTGGTGAGTCCCGCCCGGTCCCCGACCACGAGTTGGTGCTGCAGCGACTCCGCGATGAGCTGATCGGCTATCTGAAAAAGCAGGCGCGTGTCTTTGGGCACGGCACCGTGCAGCTCCGCCCCCGCACCCACCTCGAGCCCGACCTCCTGGTGCTGCCCGCGTCAGCCCGCATGCGCAAGGCCTGGGCGGACATCTCCGGCTGGTGGCTCGCCGTCGAAGTCTCCGGCCGCGGCTCCCGCATCTACGATCGCGACTTCAAGCACGCCGCCTACCTGCGCCTCGGCGTGCGTGAAGCCTGGCGCCTCGATCTCGCCGAGCGCTGCCTCTACGTGTTGAGAGATCCGGATGCAGTGGTGGCACGCGTGGATGGACAGCTGGAGTGGCACCCACCGGGGCTGGCTGAGCCCCTTCGCATCGACGTGGCCGGGCTCTTCGAGGAGATCGAGGACGACGACTGAGGGGCGCCGGCTGCGGGAGAGGGCGACGGGCGCGAGGGATGGGACTCTCCGAAGGCGCGTCAGTGGATCCCCCAGGGGACGCCAGACTAGCATCGGCAAAGCGGGGGCCACTGCAGCGCCGAAGGAGAGTCCCGTCCTGAGCGCCCGGGGTCACGACCCAACCACCCTTCCCCATCGCCTCAATTAGCCTTGCCGCGGGTTCTTCTGGTTATCTCACAGTAGTGGCGGCTCCCATCGTGCGGCGTGAAGACGACGCCGTACTTCGAGGAGCAGGTGCTTCGGAAGCGCTCTTACCTGCGCCGTGAATGGATTGCCAGAGTACTCGCGCATCCTGCTCGGAAAACGCAGCAGCGCGACGGTCGAGTCCGCTACTGGGGGTATATTGTGGAACTGGAGAAGTACTTGCGCGTGGTCACACTCCAGGATGGAGAAACGGTGCACAACGCGTTTCCCGACCGAACGTTCCAGGGACCGGCACGATGAGGCTGTACTACTACGCGGAAACCGATTCGCTGTATATCGACCTGGCCAACCGGCCCAGCGTCTCTTCAGAAGAAGTGCGTCCAGGCATCGTACTCGATCTTGACGCCGAAGGATCGCTCGTGGGGATCGACATTGACCGCGCCAGCCGCCAGCTCGACCTTCCCTCGCCAGAGACGCCTACCGTTCCGTTCGAGTCCATCGGAAGCAAGTAGAGCCGGTTAGCGTTCAAGTTGGGCAGTCGACCTTCATTCCGTTTCGCTGATGCTTACCTCCGCCGCTCCCTCCTCGTCGTAACTCACCTGCACCCGCCAGGGCCGGCAGCACACCTGGCATTCCTCGATGTATTCCTGAGACCGGCCGCCCTGCGGGTCGAGCGCGATGGAGACGGTCTCTCCGCAGTACGGGCAGATCACCTCCGCCTCGGTCGCGATTTCTGCATCCTCGTCGCCGGCCGAGTCTTCCTCGTCATAGGATTCCTCCTCGGGATCTCGCCGCATCAGCGATCCACCATGCGCTGGGTGCTCTCGGAATAGCGATCGCCCTGCACGTCGGAGGCGACGTCGGCGAGCTCGCGCACATCCTCTTGCGAGAGCTCCAGCCGCAGCGCGCCGAGGTTCTCCTCCAGCCGGTGGAGCTTGGTCGTCCCGGGAATCGGCACGATCCAGGGCCGCTGCCCCAGCAGCCACGCGAGCGCGAGCTGCGCGGGCGTCGCCCCCTTCCCCTCGGCGATCCGCGTAACCCGCTCGACCAGCGCCTGGTTCGCCGTGCGGTTCTCCGCCGAGAACCGGGGCACCGTGTTACGGAAGTCGCCAGTGGTGAAGCTCGTCGTCGCGTCGATCGCGCCCGTGAGAAACCCGCGCCCGAGCGGGCTGAACGGCACCAGGCCGATCCCCAGCTCCTCGAGCGTCGCGAACACCTTCGTTTCGGGCTCCCGCCACCAGAGCGAGTATTCGCTCTGCAACGCACTCACCGGCTGCACCGCATGGGCCCGCCGGATCGTCGCGCCGCTGGCTTCCGAAAGCCCGAAGTAACCCACCTTCCCCTCTTCGATCAGCCGCTTCACCGCGCCCGCGACGTCCTCGATGGGGACCTTGGGGTCGACCCGGTGCTGGTAGAGCAGGTCGATCCGCTGCGTCTTGAGCCGCCGGAGCGATGCCTCCACCACCTCGCGAATGTGCGCGGGCCGGCTGTCGAGCCCCTCGCCGCCGATCACGAACCCGAACTTCGTCGCGATGGTCACCTGATCGCGCATCGGCGCCAGCGCCTCGCCCACCAGCTCTTCGTTGGTGAACGGGCCGTACACTTCCGCGGTGTCGAACAGCGTGACGCCGCGCTCGAACGCGGCGCGGATCAGCCGGATCCCCTCCTGCCGGTCGACCGGCGGCCCGTAGCCGTGGCTCAGCCCCATGCAGCCGAGGCCGAGGGCGGAGACTTCGAGACCCTGGCGTCCCAGTTTGCGCTTCTGCATGATGAATCACCTGAGTAGTTGGTGCGGCTCCGGGCGCGACGGATGGGACTCTCCGAAGGGCGCGTCAGTGGATCCCCCAAAGCAAGCCGCACCCTGCATCGGCAAAGCGGGGGCCACTGCAGCGCCCGAAGGAGAGTCCCAGCCCGAGCGCCAGGAGCCCAACGACTACATCCCCGCCTGCTTCTTCACGTACTCAGCCACTGCCCGGTGCGTCGCGAACCACACCCTTCCCTTGCCCACGGCCATGATGTGCGCCAGCAGCTCCTCCAGCGCCACGATCCGGCTCCGATGCCCCGTGATGTGCGGATGCATCGTGAGCAGGAACATCGTCCCCTCCTCGAGCGCCTTGTCGAACTCGTCCATCCACACCCGCGCCACCTCCCGCGGCGACGCGTAGTTCGCGCCCTGCACGTTGAAGAGCGGCGCGTCGTCGTCGATCCACTCGACCGGCAGCTCCACGATCCCGGTCGGCTTGCCGTCCTGCAGCAGCTCGTAGGGCCGGTCGTCCGACATCATCGAGCTCTCGTAGAGGAAGCCGAGGTCCTTGACGATGGAGAGCGTGTTAGGGGAGAAGTTCCACGACGGCGCCCGATATCCCACCGGCGCCGTCCCCGTTGCCTCGGTGAGATACTGCTTCGCCCGGCGCACCAGGTCGCGCTCCACGTCCCCCGGCACCACCGTGTTCATCTCGTGGATCCAGCCGTGCACCCCGAACTCGTGTCTCCCGGACCGCTTGATCTCCTGGATCATCTCGGGATGCAGCATCAGACTCACGGCGGGTGTGAAGAACGTCGCGGGGATCTTGTAGCGGTCCAGCAGCTTGAGCACCCTCGGCAGCGCGACCCGCGCCCCGTACTCCCCCTGCGACAGCGCCCCGATCGTCGGCTCCGAGAACCGGAGCGACACGCTCTCGTTGTCGACGTCGAAGCTCAAGAGCACCGCCACCTTCGCCCCGTTGGGCCAGGCCTTGGGTTGGAGGCTCCGCCCCGCCCGCACCGCGTTCACCACCGTCTTGATCGTGTCGTTGCTCCACTCCCACGCCGGCCTCGGCGGCTTCGGCGCCGGTGTCGGTGTTTGCGCAGCAGCCTGGGTGGCAGCGAGTGCAAGGATCGGAAACACGAGTCTTCGGAGCATGGGGGCCTCCGGAATGGGGTTGAATCCAGCGTTAATGTACGGCTTGACGGGCGGCGTGAGAGAGACTCAGAGCACGCTGCTCAGGCGTATTGTGGAGTATGTACTCTGGAGGCATACTTATGCATATGCGAACGACCCTCAACATCGACGACCGCCTCGTCGCGGAAGCGGCACGGCTGACGGGCATCCGCAAAAAGACCTCCCTCGTCCGCGCCGGACTCGAGGCCCTCATCGCCCGCGAAGCCGCGCGCCGCCTCAGCGTCCTGGGCGGCTCCGATCCGTCCGCGGCCACGGGTCTGCGCCGCCGCTCCACGGGACACAAGCGCCGATGATCCTCGTGGACACCTCCGTCTGGATTGCGCACTTCCGAAGCGGCCAACCCCGCCTCGCGAAGTTGCTGGAGGAGGGCGCGGTCCTTACCCACGAATTCGTCACCGGCGAATTGGCCTGCGGCAATCTGCGGCGCCGTGTCGAAGTGTTGCAGTACCTCGATCGCTTGGTGCCTGTTCCCGTCGCCAGCAATGCCGAAGCGCGCCGGCTCCTCGAAGCGCGCAAGTTGATGGGCCACGGCCTGGGCTGGATTGATGTTCACCTGCTGGCGTCCTGCCTCCTCGCCAAGTCGCGGCTCTGGACTCTGGACAAAGGTCTGGCGCACGCGGCAACTCGTTTGGAGGTCGCGGCGTAATCCTTCGGTCGGCGGGTGCGAGGGACGGGGCTCTCCGAAGGCGCGTCAGTGGATCCCCCAAAGCACGCCATACCAGCATCGGCAAAGCGGGCGCCACTGCAGCGCTGGAGGAGAGCCCCGTCCGTCGCGCCCGCCCCCGCTTCACTCCTTCGAAACCCTCTCCAGCCTCCGGGCTATTTTCAGCAGCCGCGCCGCCCGCCGCCGGATCCCCTTCGCAAAGGCGCGCCGGTGCCTTGGCGTCATGTCCCTGACCCCTGCCTTGTACTTGACCATCGCCGCCCTCGTGAGCTTCCCGTAGGGGCCCGGCGGCAGCCAGTTGCGGATCTCGTTGAGCTTCGGATAGAGCAGCTCGAACGCCTCCATGACCGCCTTGGTCGTCGCTGGATTCTTCTTGTGACGAGGCACGAGTGGCTTCCCCCGTAGCTGAAGGTGGAGTTTCTTAGGGCCCAATATGCACCTCCTGCTCGCGGCGTGCGCCAGCGATAAGGAGCGGGGCGGGCCTCGAGAGTCGTTGCGCCTCGTCATCGACCGCCCGGCGGGCGGCTCGCATCATTTCCGGGCCCCCGGAGGCGTGGACGTTAATCATCCATACGCCCTGACGAACTGCGGCGGGCACCGCGCCTGCCACTGTTTTCGGGGTATCGGTGAAATTTAAAACAAAAAAAACCCCCCGTTGTCAATAAAATCCCCCCTTTGGGGGG
>CAYNNS010000051.1:0-14986 GCA_964398345.1 uncultured Gemmatimonas sp.
CGACGTGACCGCCGCCACCGAACCAGCGCCGCTCGTCCGCTGCGGCGCGATAGCCGAGCCTGCCGCTGACCACGAGCGGCCCCCGCCGGACGTCGAGCCCCGCGGTCCGGTCCGCCAGGGCCACGCCGCCGGGCCGGCTGTGCTCCTCCCGATAGCTCAGCTCGACCGTCGAGCGACGCTCGAGGTTCGCGAAGTGGAGTCCCACCCCGAACGCCGGCCCGAGCTGCGAGCGGGTTAGGGTATTCGTCCCAAGGGGCAGCCCGCTCGCGGCGAGGGTCGTGCGGGCCGTCGCGCCGTGGGCTCCACCCCACAACGTGAGCGCTCCACGATGCCAGGCCAGGGCGGGGGTCCCCTCGGCCCAGAGATAGCTGGCGTGATAGGAGGTGCGAATCGCTTCTCCTCCGGCGCCGAGCTGGAATCCGAAGCCGGAAACGAGCGGGAGCTGGAGTGCCGCATACGCCGAACCCCCCAGCGACCACTCGCCGTCGGTAAAGCGGGTGCCCCGCGCGCCCAGCCCGAGTGCGATGCCGGAGCTCGCTTGCAGGCTGAGGGACGGCGCCACGGACCAGGCTCCGGAGCGGACGCCGCGCAGATCGGTGGCAGTACCGCCACCGAGCAGCAGCTGCGCGCTCACCTGCTGTGCCGCGAGCCGTTCCGCGCCGAGAACCAGCAGGATGCAGATCCCCGTCGTCCCGATGCGTGCCATGGTCGGCCTCCTTGCTGTTGCCAAGCTAGGAGCGCCGCCCACCGGGCGAGGTGACTCGCGTCACCCCGCGCCGAAGTGTGATCTGGATCGCGTTAGTGGGACCGAAAGCGAATCAGGCCGGAAACGCTACTGCTGCGCGGTTTGGGGCTGGAGGTACAGGGTAAGGCTGGTGAGGTAGATCTCGTGGCGTCCGACGAAGCTCGACTGGGTGCCGATGAACATGAAGAAACCGCCGAGGTCGTCGGTGTGCAGCAGCTCGGTCTGGCGCACCGTTGCGGTCGTGTGGACGGCGTAGGTTCCCGTCGCGGGGCAACCGGCGAGACCGTTCCGGATGTCGCCGAGCTGCGCATACACCCCGCGCGCGGTGCCGGCGCCCTTGTCGATGTTCATCCGCAGCACACCCTGCGCATCCGGAGTCGCCGTGGGCTCGACACTCGTGACCCCCGCTTTGATCACCACCAGAGGCCCGGACCCGGTCGTGCAACCCGAGTGAATGTTGGTCACGAACTCCATCTGGAGCGAGACCTTGTAGTCGGTGTTGGGCCGTACGCTCCCGACGTACTTCTCATGGAACAGAAAGAGGTCTCCCGAAACATTGGTCCCGGCCTGATACAGCGCATCCCCAGTGGAGGAGAAAGCCGAGGGCAAGTGGACTTCGCCGCCAGCGGCATCTACCTCAGTGCTCCTCGCGAGGGGAAGATCCGCGACGCCAAGGGTCCAGCCGTTGGCCAGCCCCTGAAGGGTGAAATCGAACGGGAGCCCGGTCGTCGCCGGATCCACGTTCAGGCAGCCAACGAGGAGGATCCCTGCGGCGGCGGGGCAATAGCTGCGAAGGAGGGTGGAGCGCATGGTATATAGGATAACTCCTCGGTCTGGTTCGGACAGCTAGACCAGCTCCGGGTATTGCGGGTCCCACATCAGCGCCCGCACCGCCGCGGCCGGATCGTCGGGACGGGGACCGTGGGCGAGTCCGTCCCGCCAGGCGACCTCGGCAACGGCCACGGCGATCAGCTCGGAAACGCGCCGAATCTGGTCGAGCGGTGGATACAGCAACCCTTCTTCCAGCGCGGCGTCGGAGACCGATTCGGCCAGGGCACGTGCCGCAACCTGGAACATCGGGTCGGTGATGCGGCGGGCCCGGGCAACCAGCGCTCCCAGCCCCAGCCCCGGGAAGATGTACGCGTTGTTCCCCTGTCCCGGGACATGGCGGCGCCCCCGAAACACGACCGGACCGAACGGACTGCCGCTCGCGAATACTGCCCGCCCTCCGGTGTGCTGATACGCCTCCTCCGCGGTGCACTCGGAGTTTGCGGTCGGATTCGACAACGCAAAGATCACGGGCCGCTGATTCAGCTCCCCCATCGCCTCGAGCACCGGCGCGGTGAAGGCTCCTCCCCGGGTGGAGAGTCCCAGAAGGGCCGTGGGCCGGAGCGCCTGAATCGCCTCGACGAGGTTTGCGACGGGGGCACGGGGGTGCGCGTAGCTCCGCTTGTGGGATTCCAGGTCGCTCCGGTCCCGCACGACGAGACCCCGTGAATCGAACAGCCAGCAGCGGCTCCTGGCTTCCGACTCGCTCTGGCCCTCGGCGCGCAGCGCCCCGACCAGGAGATCGGCGATCCCGATTGCCGCCGAGCCGGCGCCGAGAAAGAGCACCCGCTGCTGGACCAGCGGCACCTGGGTGATCCGCGAGGCGGAGTAGAGTCCCGCGAGCGCCACGGCGGCCGTGCCCTGGATGTCGTCGTTGAAGGTGCAGAGCCGGTCGCGGTAGCGCGCCAGGAGTCCGAGCGCGTTCTCCGTCGCGAAGTCCTCGAACTGGAGCAGCACCCCGGGAAAGACCTCGTCCACCGCGGCGACGAATTCGTCGAGCAGCTCGAGGTATTCCGGGCCGCGCAGCCTGGGCACGGGATTGCCGATGTAGAGCGGATCGGCGCGCAGCTCGGTGTTGTCGGTGCCGACGTCGATCGTGATGGGAAGGCAGCCCGCGGGGTGGATCCCGGCACAGGCGGTATACAGGGAGAGCTTGCCGATCGGGATGCCCATCCCATTCGCGCCCACGTCGCCCAGTCCGAGGATCCGCTCGCCGTCGGTGACGACGATGACCTTCACGTCGCCCTCGGGCCAATTGCGGAGGATGCGCCGCACCCGCCCCCGGTCGGCGCTGGTAACATAGAGGCCGCGCGGGCGTCGAAAGATGTGTCCGAAGGTCTGGCACGCCTCGCCTACCGTGGGCGTGTAGATCACCGGCATCATCTCGGCGAGGTGGTCGACGACGACGCGATAGAACAGCGTCTCGTTGCGGTCCTGGAGCCCGGTGAGGTAGATGTACTGCTCGAGGGGGCTGCTCTTCCCGTGAAAATTCCGGAGAATCCGCTCTTCCTGCTCCCCCAGACCCAGGATCCTGGGCGGCAGCAGGCCGCGCAGCCCGAGGCTGTCGCGCTCGGCCTCGGTGAACGCCGTGCCTTTGTTGAGACGGGGATCCTGCAAAAGGGCGTCGCCTTCGAGAACCGGCTTGCTCATGGAAGTTCCGGGACCAGGTCGCAACCAATCGCGTCGAGGGAGCATCCTACACTGAGACGCTGGTGAACCCTAGTCTCCCCTCCGGGAGGAACGCACATGTCGTTTCGCATCCGCAGTTTCGCCGCCGCTGCCCTGCTAACGGCGGTGGCCACGCTTCCTGCCCAGGCACAGCGCGGCTTCGCTGGTCCGCGCCGGCCGGCGTATGGCTACTTCCGCTACCGGATCGCGCGTCCGGAGCTGGGGCCTGCCTGGCGTAGTGACCTGCAGCTCCGCGCCATGGAGCGGGCCCGCGGCGCCATGGAGCGGGTTCGCGATCGACAGTTCGAGTTGCAGAACCGGGTGCGCGATCGGAGCTTCGCGCTGCAGGACCGGATGCGGATGAACCGGTTCGATATCGAGAATCGCCTGCGGGATCGGCGCTTCGAGATGCAAGACCGCGCGTTTCGGCGCCAGCTCGAGAATCAGGATCGCGCGCTGCTGCGCTTGCGCGAGCGCCAGGACCGCGGGTTCCTGCTTCGGCCCTTCCGGTTTCCGCGGCGCTCGCGTCCGATCTGAGCGCGACGGCGGGGCCCGGTTCAGGCCTCGATGATCCCGAGCGGTTCGAGGCTCCTCCAACGCCCTCGGGTGAAATCGGGGATCTGCACCGGGCGACCGCCGTTCTTCACTGACCACTCGGTCAGCGGCCCAATCACGCTCCAGGCGGCGCCGTCGTAGACGTTCTGGTCGGTGGGCAGTCCCTCCCGCAGACAGTTGATCAGCCGCCAATCCTCGAGCCAATCCATGCCGCCGTGTCCCGCACTCGCGGTGCGGACCTTCTCGCTCTTCCACAGCGGGTGGTCGTGGCTCTCGAACCAGGTCTCGATCGGGTCCCAGCGATCTTCCGCCTTGCTCATCCCTTCGATGTAGACGCGCCGCGGATAGCCCTCGACCAGCCCGCGGGTGCCCTGCAGGATGTACTTCCGGCTGTAGGGGCGCGGCAGGTTGGTGTCGTGACTCAGGAAGATCGTTTGGCCGCGCATGGTGCGGATCAGCGAGACGTTGATGTCGCCGAGGACGTAGCGCTCGTTGCGGCGGGGATCGTCGGCGGCAAGGTGTTCCTGCTGCCAGAGCTGCAGTCCGCGCGAAGTCGTGCTCATCGACACCAGGTAATCGAATTGATTGCCCCGGTTGATCCCCATCGCCTGGGCGACCGGGCCCAGCCCGTGGGTTGGATAGAGGTTGCCGTTGCGCCGCGTGGCGTGGGCGCGCCGCCAGAGCCCTTCGCCTTCGGTCGAGAACTTCACGCCGCGCAGGTCGTGGTCGTAGCCGCACTCGCCGTGCATCAGCTCCCCCAGCAAGCCTTTGCGCGCGAGATTGAGTGCCAGCATCTCGAGCCGGTCGTAGCAGCAGTTCTCCATCATGACGCAGTGCTTGCGGTAGCGCTCCGCGGCTTCCACCAGCGCCCAGCAGTCGTCGACGGTATAGGCGATCGGCACTTCGGACGCGCCGTGCTTGCCGTTGTGCATCGCGGCGAGGAGGACCGGAACGTGCCACTCCCAGGGCGTGGCCGTGAAGACGAGGTCGAGCTCTTCCTCCGCGCACATTCGCTCGAAATCGTGGGGACCCCTGGTGTAGCCCGTCGGCTGCGGGTGCCCGAGGTCGGTGACCTTCTTCTGCCAGGTGCTGACCTTCTCCGGGACGATGTCGCAGAGCGCCTTGATCTCGACGCCCTCGAGGGTCAGCAGGTTCTCGACGTGGACGCTGCCCTGGCCGCCGATGCCGACGAAACCGATCCGGACGGTTTCCAGAGGGACGGAGGGAATGAGGGGCAGAGGGTCAGGGAACTCCATCGGCAGGGGTCCAAGCGCGGCCGTGGAGATCCCAGCTGCGGCTGCTCCCAGGAATTCTCGTCGAGACGGATCCTTCGGTGCACTCATCTGAACCTCCTAGTCTCTGTCCCCCTGTCCCTCTTTCCCTCTTTCCCTCTCAGGACGCCGGCCCACCGGCCAGCCGCTTCACCAGCTCGTACCAGTACTCCGCCGCGAGGTGGTATTCCTTCACTCCGACCCGCTCGTCGCGTCCGTGCGCGCGCGAGTCGTTCATGTCCTCGAACACCGCGGCCACTCCGTAGGTGGGAATGCCGCCGTTTCGGGTATAGAGCCCATCGCTGGCTCCGGTCGACATTTCCGGAACCACCGGCACACCGGGCCAATACTTCTTGGCCAGCGCTTCGATCGGCCCCATTACGTCGGGGCGCAGCGGCGAGGGCGGGCTGGGATGGGCCTCGGCGACGCGCGAGAAGTGAATCGCGGTATCCGCGACGACGCGGCGGAGTCTGGCTTCGACACTGTCGACCGGCTCGTCGGGCTCGATCCGGCAGTTCACCGTCGCGCGGGCCAGCTGCGGCAGCGCGTTATCGGCGTGGCCGGCAAAGAGCCGCGTCGCGACGCAGGTCGTGTGCAGCACCGAGTTGTAGTACGGCGATCCGGCCGAGAGTCGCCGCGCCGCCGCGGCATCCCCGGTGCGGGCGACCAGGCGCATGTCCGCGGCGACGGCGGGTAGCTCCGCCGCGGCGCCCCGCTGGAAGAACGCGCGGGTTACTTCGTTGAGCCGCACCGGGAATCCCTGGTCCGCCAGCCGGCTGAGCCCGCGCGCGAGATGGTAGATCGCGTTGTCCGGCACCGGGCGCGAGCTGTGGCCGCCCTTGTTGCGCACCTCGAGCGTGAAGCTCTGGTAGACCTTTTCGGCGGCCTGCACGTTGAAGCGGATCGGCTTGCCGTCCCGGTAATCGCCGCCGCCCCCGTCGGTGTTGAGCGCGAACTCCGCGTCGATCAGCTCGCGGTGTTCCGCCACCAGCCAGCGGATACTCTCGCCGCTGGTCTCCTCGTCCGCAGTGAGCACGATGATCAGGTCGCGGTCCGGAACGAAGCCTTCTTTCTTGTAGCGGACGAAGTTCGCGATCAGCATCGCGGCCCCGTCCTTGACGTCTTCGGTCCCGCGGCCGTAGTAGAAGCCGTCCTGCTCCACGAACCGGTAGGGGTCGGTCGTCCAGTCCTCCCGCCGCGCGTCCACCACATCGAGATGCGCCATCAACAGGATCGGCTTCTTCGCGGACCTGCCGCGATAGCGCGCCACCAGGCTCTGATAGCGCGGGTTGTAGCCCAGCACGCGCACGTCGGCGGCGGCAAAGCCGGCGGCGAGCAACCGGTCCGCCATCGCTTTCGCGGCCTCGGGGGTATGTCCCGCGGAGTCGCTGGTGTTGATCTCGATGAGCTGCTTCAGGATTTCGCGCTCCAGGGCCTGCGCACCCGGATCCTTGGCGATCTGGGCGCGGACTGGAGCCGCCAGAGCCAGCAGGGCGGCGAGGAGCGCCGGCAAGCGGCAGGGAACTCGGGGCTGCAACATGAAGGTCCGGGATGAGGAAGCCGAAAAGTAAAACGGGGGAGCCCGTGAGGACTCCCCCCGTGGACCGCCCTGCGCCAGCTGCTAGCGCTCGACCAGAATCATGAACTTCGACTGGCCCCAGAACTTCTCGGGAGCAGTGATCTGGAGTGAGCCCTTGATGCGGTTCTTGGCAGTCGGCGCGATGTTGCTGAAGGAGGTCGCCTGGTTGGTCACCAGCTGGTACTCCTTGTCCGGATTCGGCAGCTTGATCTCCGTCACGGTCCGGCGATCAATCGCCGTGAACGCCGAGGGATCGAGGTTCGGAGCGGGCTTCAGCACTTCACCGGTCCGGGTGAAGATCAGGAACCGCGTGCCGCCCTCTTCCACGATGATGCCGCGATCCTTGAGCTCCTTCCGCGTGCCGATCACGTAGTACACCGTATTCTCACGCGTGGAGTAGGCCGAGACGGTATCCGTAAGGACCGCCTTCTCCTCGGTGAGCGTCGTCACCTGCTGCTTGGTCCCGGTCAGGTCGGCTTCCAGGGTCGCAATGGTGTTCTTCTGGCTTTCCAGAGTCGCCTGGAGTCCATCGATCGTGGCCTGGAGCTCGGTGAGCGTGCTCTTCAGGCTGTCGGACTCACCGGTGAGCTGCTTCAACCGCTTCTGGCTTGCGGCCAGGCGGCGCTCGTTGGCCGTCAGTCTCGTGGTGAGGTCCTGGACCCGCTTCAGCACCATCTGGCGGTCGTTTCCGGTCATCACGCCTTCGGTGCCCACCACCGGCTCGACCGGCTTTCGGGCATTGGAGACCTTCACGATCTCCGTGTTGATATCCGAGAGCAGCTTGGTGGTCTCCGCCAGGTCACGGACCAGGCTGTCCTTGGCCGCGGCGACCGTGGTCAGCTCGGTGACTTGGGTACGGAAGTACTGGGACGAGTCGGCCGGAATCCGCTGTGCCACTTGACCACCCTTGTTGCAGGCGGCGAGCAGGAACAGCGGGGCCATCAAATAGCGTGTCTTCATGCGGATCTCCTTGTCGTAGAATGGCTTCCGCTTGATCGCGCGCGCCAGCGCGGGCAAGCCGAGGACTGCAGAAACCTTACCTGTCGAAGCGCAGTTGCCAAGTTGACGTTTCTTAAGGATTCGACTTGCACAATGGTGCACTCGCGCGGCGCGTGCGGGACTCACGTCCTATTATTCGCTGGTCTCCGACCGATCCGCGCTTGCTTCCGGTCGTTCCTCCGCGAGGTACCCATGCTGCACGCGCTCCGGATGGCTCCGGCGTTCTTGCTCTGCTCGGTGGCCCTGACTCCCGCCGTCGCTCAAACCGGCTCGCTCACCGGCCGGGTTACCAATGCCGAGGGCGGCAAGCCCCTCGCCGGTGCCGAGGTGCGGATCCTGCTGCCCAATGGAGCGGTGCTCAGATCTTCCAGCACCCGGGCCGATGGACGTTATCGGGTCGGCGAGGTCACCCCCGGCAGCTATCTCGTGCGAATCGCGGCGGTGGGCTTTGGCCCCAAAGAGTTCCCGGCCACGACCATTCGCGCCGGCGAGCAGAGTCTCGACGCGGCGCTCGCGCTGCTCGCGCTCCGGCTCGAAGACGTGGCCGTGAGCGTGGTCTCCAAGAAACCCGAGCCCAAGACCGAAGCCCCCGCCGCCGTCTTCGCCGTGTCGCGCACCGAGGTGGAGGAGCGTCCCGCGCTCACCGTGACGGATCAGCTGCGCAGCATACCGGGGGTCGATATCTCCCAGGGCGGACTGGTCCAATCCAACGTCGTCGCCCGCGGGTTCAACAACATCTTTTCCGGCGCGCTGCTCACCCTCATCGATTATCGCTACGCTGCGGTCCCATCGCTCCGGGTCAACGTGCCGACGTTCTTCCCGATTACCAACGAAGACATCGAGCGGGTGGAGCTGGTGCTCGGTCCGGGCGCCGCGCTCTACGGTCCCAATGCGGCGAACGGCGTGCTCAGTATCGTCACCCGTTCGCCGTTCAGTTCCACGGGCAGCACGCTCTCCTTCGAGGGCGGGGTGCGCGCCGGCTCGACCAGCCGCGAGTGCGACAACTCCGCGTGCCACCACCCGACCTTCCACGCGATGGACGGGAGCCAGGGACTGTGGCGGCTCACCGGCCGGACCGCGAGGCGAATCGGCACCAAGGTCGCGTTCAAGGTGTCGGGGAGCTACCTCAAAGGCACGGAATGGCAGGAGCGCGATCTCGCCGAGCCGAGCGATCTCAACGCGCTGCACCCGGAGCTCGGGCTTTCAGCCGGGCGGTGCACGGCAGCCACGGGGTGCCGGGACTTCAACCTGGAGCAGTGGAACGGGGAAGCGCGCGTCGACGTGCGGCCCGATGCCAATACCGAGATCGTCGGCAATTTCGGGCTCACCGACGCCAAGAGCCTGATCGAGTACACCGGCATCGGCGCGGCGCAGGCGCGCGGCTGGCATTACACCTCGGCCCAGCTCCGCTTCCGGCACAAGCAGCTCTTCGTGCAGGGATTCGGCAACTTCAGCGGCGCCGGAATCGACAGCGGCGGGTCGAGTCCGCGGGCGCGGGCCTACCTGTTGCGCGACGGCAGCCCGATCGTCCACCTGTCGCGCGTGTGGGCGCCGCAGGGGCAGCCTGGCTTCGATCTGCTGCGGGGCAAGGAGACCGTACTCTACGGCGTGGACTTCACCAAGACCGACGCCCGCACCGGCGGGACCATTAACGGGGCCAATGAGGGGGACGACGGCATCAACGAGTACGGCGCCTACGTGCACGGGGTCACGCACCTCACCAAAAAGCTCGAGCTCGTGTCAGCGCTCCGCGTCGACAAGCACAGCCGGCTGCCTGCGGCGGTCTGGTCGCCGCGGGTGGGGATCGTGTTCAAACCGACGGAGACGCAGGCCTTGCGTTTGACCTTCAACCGTGCCTTCGCGACCCCGACCAACGTCGACCTCTTCCTCGACATCGTGGCGGGCCACCTGCCGCCATCCGGCCCGACGCTGTACGACGTGCGCGCGCTGGGCGTGCCGAAGTCCGGGTTCAAGTTCCGCACCAGCGGTGGCTGTGCGACCGGTGGCATCGGCGATCTCTGCATGCGGACGCCGTTCAACCCGGCGGCCGGTGCGATCCCGGCCCAGGCGAGCCTGCTCTGGTCCGCGGCGGTTCAGGCGGTGTCGGCTGCCGCCGGCCCGCAGCTCACCGCGCTGATGCAAGCGCATCCGCCCACCGCGACCCAGGTCGGCACCCAGCTGCGGCTGCTCAACCTGACCGCGCTGGAGTTTCTCGACATTTCGAAAGACCAGATCCGCGACATCGCACCGCTCCAGCCGACGACGAGCCACGTGCTTGAGGCCGGCTACAAGGCGCTGCTCGGCAAGAAGTTCCAGATCTCGGTGGACGGGTGGTACGAGCACCAGCGCAACTTCGAGGGGCCGCTGATCGTGGAGTCGCCCTCGGTGTTCCTCGAGCCGACCGCCACGATCGCCTACCTGACCGCGCTGTTCACGGCTGCGGGCGTCCCTAACCCGCAAGCCACCGCCCAGCAGATCGGCATCGGCATGGCGGGCCAGAGCGCCGCCACCAGCCTGCAGACCACCGGGGTGCCGCTCGGGACCGTCGTCCCCACCAACACACCGCTCACCGCGCGACCCGACATCTTCCTCACCTACCGCAACTTCGGCAAGGTGAATCTCTGGGGCGCCGACCTGGCGCTCGACTACGTGCTCAATCGCTCCCTTTCGTTCTCTGGGAGCTTCTCCTGGGTGAACAAGGACTTCTTCCCGAAAACCGAAGTGAACGGGCCCACCGACATCGCGCTCAACGCCAGCAAGACCAAAGGCGCGCTCTCGGTCGCCTGGCGCGACGACCCCCGGGGCGTTGGCGCGGAGCTGGGTTTCCGGGCGGTCAAGGGGTTTCCGGTCAACTCCGGCGTGTACGTCAGCCCTCCCGACCCCGATCACCCGGGCTCGCTGCTCCCGACCGATTCCTATGGCGTGTTCGACCTGCAGGGGACATGGCGTCCCGCGGTCGGAGGGCGCAACCTGCTCTTCACCGCCAGCGCGCAGAACCTGCTCAACCGGCACTACATGACCTTTGTCGGGCTGCCGAACCTCGGCCGACTGGTGCTGACCAAGCTCACGTACACGTTCTGAGCGCGTGACCGCGACGCCCGAGCAGCGGCCGTCCTGGGTTCCCTATGTGGCGCCGTTCGCGGCGTTCATGGTCCTGCTCGCGCTGGGGCAATACTTCCCGCTGGAGGAGCGGCTCGCTGCTTTGGCACGCGTCGCCGTTCTCGCGGGCGTCCTCTGGTTCTGCTCCCGCCACGTCCTCTCGCTCAAGATCACCCATGGCGTCACCAGCCTCGCGCTCGGCGTCGGCGTGTTCGCGCTCTGGGTCGCGCCCGACGTGTTCTTTCCCAGCTGGCGGGAGAGCTGGTTCTTCGCCAACGGGCTGACCGGCCGCATCGAGGGCGTGCTGTCACCCGCCGCCCGCAGCGATGCCTTCCTGCTCACGCTGCGTTGTGCGCGCGCCGTCATTCTCGTCCCGATCATCGAGGAGCTGTTCTGGCGCGCCTGGCTGCCGCGCTGGCTCGATCATCCCGCCGATTTCTCCCAGGTCAAGCTGGGCAGCTATACCCGGGCGTCGTTCTGGCTCACGGCGATCCTCTTTGCCAGCGAGCACGGCGCGATGTGGGATGTAGGCCTCGCGGCGGGACTCTTGTACAACTGGTGGATGAAACGGACGCGAAGCCTCGGGGATCTGATCCTGGCGCACGCGGTCACCAACGCGTGTCTCTCGGCCTACGTGCTGTTCAGGGGACGCTGGGAATACTGGTAGGGGACCTGCGGGTCACTCCTGGTTTCGCACCGTCAGGCCCGAGCTGTCCGAGTCGAGCCAGAGGCGGCGCGCGCCTTTCCACCAGGTCGGTGCGGCGCGCGTGATGTCGCTCTCGATGACGCCCTTCCGTCGGTTCGCGGCGTGGATGTATTTGCCCTCGCCGACATAGATGCCGATGTGGGTGACGCGCTGTCCATGCCCGAAGAACAGCAGGTCTCCGGGCAGCAGGCGCGAAGTATCCCGGGGAATCGCGAGTCCCAGCTTGGCCTGTTGCGCCGCGGTACGCGGTAAATGCAGGTCGAACACGCCGAGCACCCATTTCACCAGACCGCTGCAATCGAACGCCATCCCCGGTTTGACCGCGCCGAGCCGGTAGCGCAACCCGACCTGACCCCGGGCGAGCTGCACCAGGGAGTCGCGGCCCGCGAGCAGGGTGCGAGAGAGTGCGGAGAAGGGTTTGTCCTGTGCGGTGCCCCGGGACGGAGTCCCGGAAAGGGCGGTGGTGGCGACGAGGCACGCGAGGACGGAGCGGCGCATCGCGGGGGAAGATAGTCATCGGAATGGCGGAGGGGCAGAGGCCCTTTGCCCCTCTGCCCCTCCGCCCCTCTGCCCACTAAGATCGGCCATGCTGAAAACCACCCCGTTTCACGCGCGCACCGCTCCCCTGGTCCAGGGCCAGGCGTGGCGGCGTTGGGCGGGGTACATGGTCGCCAGTGCCTACGAGCTGCTGCACGATCGCGAGTACGCCGCGATCCGGAACAGCGCCGCTCTGATCGACGTCTCGCCGTTGTACAAGTACCTGATCTCCGGCCCCGACGCGGTGCGGTTGCTCGACCGCATGGTCACCCGCGACGTGACGAAGTGCGCGGTGGGCCAGGTGCTCTATACGCCCTGGTGCGACGCACGCGGCAAGGTCATCGACGACGGGACGCTGAGCCGGCTCGAGGAGCAACGCTTCCGGCTCACCAGCGCAGAGCCCAACCTGCGCTGGCTCTGGCTCAACGCCCACGGCCTCGACGTCAGTATTGAAGAAGTCTCGGAACGGCTCGGGGCGCTGGCGTTGCAAGGGCCGCTGTCACGCCAGATTCTCGCCGCGCTCTGCGAGGCCGACCTTTCCGGACTCAAGTACTTCCGGCTCCTGCAGACGAGCGCGCGCGGTATCCCGGTCACCATTTCCCGGACCGGGTACACCGGCGACCTGGGCTTCGAGCTCTGGGTAGCCGCGGAGCGCGCTGTCGAATTGTGGGACCACCTCATGGAAGTCGGCATGGCCTACGGCATCACGCCGGCGGGCATCTGGGCGCTCGACCTCGCCCGCATCGAGGCCGGCCTGGTGATGCTGGACGTTGACTATCACTCGTCGCACCACGCCATGATCCCGGCCCAGGAGTCCTCTCCGCTCGAGCTCGGCCTCGAGTGGACGGTGAGCTGGCAGAAGGGGCCCTTCAACGGCCGGCGCGCGCTCCGGGCCGAACGCGAGCGCGGCGCCGAGTGGCGTTTCGTGGGCATCGCGGTCGATTGGAGCTCGCTCGAGTCGCGCTTCGCCGACGTCGGCCTCGCGCCGCAGCTGCCGACGGTGGCGTGGCGGACCAGCGTGCCGGTGTATCGCTCGGGAGGCCAGGTCGGCTACGCCACAAGCGGCTGCTGGTCACCGCTGCTCAAGCAGTCGCTGGCGCTCGCGCACCTGCGCGCTCCGCACCATACCCCGGGGACCGAGGTCCGGATCGAGCTCACGGTGGAGCATCACCGCCGGGAGGCCGCGGCGGTGGTGACCAGGCTGCCGTTCTTCGATCCCGAGAGGAAGCGGGCGTAGTGAGCGCTCGCTACGACTGCATCCTCATCGGCGGGGGCCACAACGCCCTCGTGGCCGCGGCGTACCTGGCCCGGGCGGGAAAGCGCGTCGTGGTGCTCGAGCGGCGTCCGCTGGTCGGCGGCGCGGCGGTCACGGAGGAGATCTTTCCCGGCTTCAAGTTCTCGGTGTTCTCCTATGTCGTGAGCCTGTTGCGTCCGGAGATCATCCGCGACCTCGAGCTGCCCCGGCACGGACTCCAGATCCTGCCGCTGGAGAGCACTATCGTCCCCTTGCCGCAGGGCGACTACCTCGGCCTCTGGAGCGATCCCGACCAGAGCCGCAGGGAGCTGGCGCGCCACTCGCCGAAGGACGCCGAGGCCGCGGTGCTCTTCGGGCGGCTGATGCACCACATGGCGATGGCGGTCAAGCCGATCCTCGGGATGGTCCCGCCGGATCCCACCTCGCTCGCGCCCTCGGATCTCAAGGGAATGCTGCGTTTCGCCGGGCACTTCCGCTCTCTCGGCGGGGAGCGCTTCCACGCGCTGTACAAGCTGATGACGATGGCCTCGGCGGATTATCTCGACGAGTGGTTCGAGCTCGACCCGCTCAAGGCCACCAAGTCGGCGAGCGGCATCATCGGGACGTTTCTGGGTCCGCGCTCGCCCGGTTCGGCCTACGTGCTGCTGCACCATTACATGGGCGAGATCGACGGCGCCTTCCGCGCTTGGGGCTTTCAGAAGGGCGGCACCGGCGCGATCAGCGAGGCGATCGCGAGCGCGGCGCGGGCCGCCGGCGCGGAGATTCGCACCGAGGCCACCGTGCTGAGCGTGTTAGTCCGGCAGGGCCGCGCCGCCGGCGTCGCGCTGGCCGACGGTACCGAGCTGCGCGCGCCGGTCGTGGTGAGCGGGCTCGACCCGCGCCGGACCTTCCTCGAGCTGCTCGACCCCGCGCTGCTGCCCGACGAGGTGGTGGCCGCGGTGCGCCGCTTCAAGTTCCGCGGCTCCTCCGGCAAGGTGAACCTCGCGCTCTCCGCGCTGCCCGACTTCAGCTGCCTCCCGGGTGTCGGGCCGCATCTGCGCGGGGCGATCTCGCTCAGCCCCAGTATCGACTACCTCGAGCGCGCCTACGACGACGCCAAGTACGGGGAGTTCTCCCGGGAGCCGTACCTGGACGTGGTGATCCCGTCGATGATCGATCCCGGGATGGCGCCGCCCGGCCAACACGTGCTGAGCGCGTTCGTGCAGTACGCGCCCTACCACCTGCACGGCGGCTGGACCGATGCGCGCCGCGAGGCCTTCGGCGACGCCGTCGTCGAAACCCTCTCGCGCCACGCACCGAACCTGAAGGCGGCGATCATCGGGCGGCAGGTCCTGACCCCCGCCGACATCGAGACCATCACGGGGCTGTCGGAAGGCAACATCTTCCAGGGCGAACTCGCGCTGCACCAGCTCTTCTTCCTGCGGCCGCTGCCGGCGTGGGCCCGCTACCGGACTCCGATCCGCGGCTATTGGCAGTGCGGCGCGGGGACCCATCCCGGCGGCGGAATCATGGGTGCCTCGGGGCGGCTGGCCGCGCTCTCGATTCTGCGGGACGGCGCGGTATGAGCGCGGGTTACGACGCCATCGTCATCGGCGCGGGAGAGAACGGCCTCGTCGCCGCGATCTGTCTGGCGCGGGCCGGCCGCCGGACGCTCGTACTCGAGCGCCGCGAGGGCCCGGGCGGCCAGGACCGGGCCACCGAGTTCGCGCCGGGATTCCGGAGCGCCCCGCTCGGGCTCGACGCC